>CAYFRC010000046.1:0-7659 GCA_964345325.1 uncultured Oscillospiraceae bacterium | reverse complement strand
GTAGCACTTTCTGGACTGGACGCCCTCGTCCTCCCAGTCGATGTAGTTGATCTGCAGCTGCACAAATCCCAGCTCGGGGTGGTTCTTCAGGATGTCTTCTAACACGTCCGCCGTGTCGTGGAAAGACATGCCGACATGCTTTGCGAGCCCCTCTTTTTTGATGCGCTTCAAAAAGCCCCACATGTCGAACTTGTCCAGCGCCTCCAGCCTGTCGCGCCCGATGGCGTGCAGCAGGTAGTAGTCGAAATAGCCCGCGCCCGTGCGCTCGAGCTGCGTCCTGAACGTGCGCTCGACGTCCTCCTGCTCCTTGAGTATCCATACGGGGAACTTCGTCGCGACGCGCACGCTCTCCCTCGGGTAGCGGTCGATCACGGTTTTTTTGAGGGTGCCCTCGCAGCGCCCGTCCAGATACCCCCACGCCACGTCGAAATAATTGAAGCCCGCATCGATGAATGTATCTACCATGCGACAGGTCTGCTCTATGTCGATCTCATTTCCGTCCATGGGCAGGCGCATCATGCCGAAACCGAGTTTCGGCACTTCGCATCCGGTATAGCCTGTATGCATTTTCATCCCTCCATAAAATATGTTACTTGCATTGTATCAGAAACGGCAGCACTTTGCAAGTCCGCCTCGAGAAAAAAGGCGGAAGCCGTTTCCGGCTCCGCCAGTGTACCCATTAGCTCCTAACGTCCATCCACACCTTGTCGTACTTGTCGATGTCCTGCTGGATGTCCTGGAAAAACTCGCAGCGGTCGACGATGTCCTGCGTGGGGTTGAGCGTGAGGTTGTTCTTCTCCTCCTCGGTCATGCCGCCCACGACGGTCTGAATCTGCGCGGAGTAGTAGATGTAGTCCATATTCCTCTGGGCGATGTCCGTGCGGCACAGGAAATTGATGAACTTCTCCGCGGCCTCCTTGTTCGCCGCGCCCTTGGGGATGCACATCCCGTCCAGCCAGATGTTGGAGCCCTCCATGGGCACGACGTAGGCGAGGTTGTCCGCTTCCGCCATGGAGTACAGTGCGTCTCCGCTCCACATGACCGCAATCGCTGCTTCGCCGGCGATCATCTTGTCCTTGGTCTCGTCCACGAGGTAGCCCTTGACGATGCCGTCCTCCTTCTGCTTGAGCAGCAGCTGCCTGATCGCCTCCAGCGCCTCGTCGCTGCGGTCGTTGAGCGGGTAGCCGAGGTACTTCATCGAAATGCCGATGGAATCGCGGATGGAATCGAGCATGAACACGTCGCGCTTGTATTTGCCGTTAAACAGGCAGTCCCAGCTCGTGATCTCCTCATCGACATAGTCGGTATTGTACAAAATGCCCACCGTGCCCCACATGTAGGGGACGGAGTACTCGCCGGTCGGGTCGTAATCGGGCGTCTTCATCCACTCGATCACGTTCGCGAAGTTCGGAATGTTGTCGAAATTCAGTTTTTCCAGCTGGTCGTCCCGAATCAGGCGCTCGATGATATAGTCCGAGGGGCAAATCACGTCGTAGCTGCCCGCGCCGGCGGAGAGCTTCGCGTACAGTTCTTCGTTGGTGGTGAAACAGGCGTACTTGACATCAATGCCCGTCTCCTCCGTGAACAGGGCGAGCACATCTTCGTCGATGTAGTCGTACCAGTTGAACACCGTGATGGAGCCTTCCGCGAGCGCGGCTGCGGAAGACAGCGCCAGAACGAGCGCCAAGGCAAGGGGGATCCACTTTTTCATTTCATACCCTCCGTTTCATTTTATGCGACATCTTCCAGGGAAGAGCGCTTATTGATGATGAGAAGCAGAACCAATACCGCGAGGAACATCAGCGTGGAAAGCGCGTAGATGCTGGGCTCGATGCCCTTTCGCGCCGCCGAATAGATGACCATCGAAAGGTTCTGGTCCGTGGTCGAGGTGAAGTAGCTGATGACGAAATCGTCCAGCGACATCGTGAACGACAACAGCGCCCCCGTCACGATGCCCGGCGCGATTTCGGGCAATATCACCTTCCACACCGCCTGCATGGGCGTACACCCTAAATCGAGCGCCGCCTCGTACAGGTTCACGTCCGTCTGCCGAAGCTTTGGCAGTACCGAAAACAATACATACGGCGTATCGAACGCGATGTGCGCCATTAGCATCGTCCAAATCCCGAGCGGGATCTTCAGGAACACGAACATCAGCATGAGCGAAACGCCCGTTACGATGTCCGGCGTCGTCATCGGCAGATACGCGACGCTCATCAGGGAATTCGCTTTTTTCGTATTCATCGCGTGGATGCCGATCGCGGCGAGCGTTCCGAGCACCGTCGCGACTGCCGTCGCCACGACTGCGACAAAGAGCGTCGTGCGCAGCGCCTCCATGATCCGATCGTCCGCCAACAGTTCCAGATACCACTTGAAGGAGAATCCGCCCCATTTTGCGCGCGATTTCGATTCGTTGAAGGACAATACGATCATCACGGCGATCGGCGCGTACAGAAACACCAGCATCAGCCCGAGATAGGTTCCGCGAAAAAACTTTCTCATACCGCGCCGCCCCCCTCCTTCTTCGGGTCGATCCTGTTGAGGAGCCCGATCGAGATCATGATCAAAACCATCATCACAAGCGACAATGCCGAGCCGAAGTTCCAGTTGTTCGATTCGAGGTACTTGCGCTCGATCACATCGCCAAACAGCCAGAAATTGCCGCTGCCGAGCAGCCGCGATATCGCAAACGTCGTCACCGAGGGCATGAACACCATCGTAATCCCCGACACCACGCCCGGAAGCGAAAGCGGCAGCGTCACGCGGAAAAACACGTTTGCGGGGTTTGCGCCCAAGTCCTCCGCCGCCTCGATCACGCGCTCGTCCATCTTTTTTAGGATCGTATAGATCGGAAGCACCATGAACGGCAAAAAGTTATACACCATGCCGAACAATACGCTCCCCTCGGTGCCGATCAAAATCAGCCGCTCATAGCCCAAAGACACGATGAAGTTGTTGATGATGCCGCGATCCTCGAGCAGCGACATCATCGCGTAGGTGCGCAGCAAAAAGTTCATCCACATGGGCAGCAAAATCAATACGAACAGCGCCTTGTTCCGGCTGAAATCCTTGCTCGCCAGGAAATACGCAGCGGGATAGCCCAACAGCAGGCAGATTACCGTGCAATAGAACGCGAGATACAGGCTCCGCCACAATACCCTGAGGTACGATGCCTCCGTAAATTCCACGAGGTTCTCCATCGTGAACGCTCCGCTCGCGTCCGTAAACGCGAAATACACCACGAACAGGAGCGGCGCGATCGTGAACATCGCCATCCACAGGACATAGGGGCCCGCAAACCAGCTTCTCTTCACCGCGCAGCCTCCTTCCGCATGATGTGGATGTTGTACGGCACGATGGAAATCCCCACGAGCGAGCCGATGGGCTGCATGGTGGTGGAATGCACCTTCCATGTGTAGGAGCCCGTGTCGATGCGCATTTCATAGTGCACGCCCTTGAACATCACGCTCTTGACGACGCCCGTCAACATGCCGACATCGGTTCCGACCAGCATGATGTCCTCGGGGCGAACGACCACGTCCACCGCCTCGTTGCGCGCAAAGCCGCTGTCCATGCACGGGAACTTAATGCCGTCGATCACGACCAGTTCGTCCTCGGGCATCGTGCCCGAGAGGATGTTGCTCTCGCCGATGAAATCCGCGACAAAGGCGTTTTTCGGCTCGTCATAGATGCGCTTGGGGTCGCCCCCCTGCTGGATGCGCCCCTCGTTCATGACGGCGATGGTGTCGCTCATGGTGAGGGCTTCTTCCTGATCGTGCGTAACGTAGATAAAGGTGATGCCCAGCTGCTGCTGCATGGCCTTGAGCTCCAACTGCATTTTCTTTCGCAGTTTGAGGTCGAGGGCGCCCAGCGGCTCGTCGAGCAAGAGCACCTCCGGCTCGTTGATGAGCGCGCGCGCGATCGCGATGCGCTGCTGCTGCCCGCCGGAGAGCTGCTCCACGCTGCGCTGCGCGTACTGGTCCATCTTGACCATTTCCAGCATTTTGCCTACGCGGCTTTCGATTTCTTTTTTGGGCATTTTCTTCAGCCGCAGTCCGAACGCCACGTTGTCGAATACGTTCATATGCGTAAACAGCGCGTATTTCTGAAATACGGTGTTTACCCTGCGCTTGTATGGCGGCAGGTGCACGATGTCCGTGCCCTCAAACAGCACCTTGCCTTCCGTGGGATATTCGAACCCGCCGATGATGCGCAGCATCGTCGTCTTGCCGCAGCCGGAGGGGCCGAGCAGCGTCAAAAATTCGCATTTTCGGATGTATAAATTGATGTCCGCCAAAGCCTGCGTCTCGGGCGCATTTTTTTTGTTCGTGCCGCCGGGAAATACCTTGGAAATGCCGACCAGTTCGATCAGCCGCGTATCTTCCACCATGCCCGCGTTCCTCCTTAAAAGCTCGGCGGTGTGCTCACCCACAAAAAGCGGCACGCGCTCCTGCCTATATTTACGATCTTGTGCGGCGCGCTGGGCGAATACGAAAAGCTTTCGTCCTTGCGCGCGCGAAATTTTTGGTCGCCCAGTACGATCTGCACCGTGCCCGAGAGCACATAGCCGAATTCCTCGCCCTCGTGCGGATCGTCCTCCGACGTCTCCCCGCCCGCGCCGAGTTCCACCAGAATCGGCTCCATGCGGTTCTTCTGCGCATCGGGAATGAGCCAGCGGATCGAGCCCTTCATGCCTTCCGAATCTTCTTTGACATAGGTATCTTCCACGGAAAAGACAACTTTGTTCGCCCTTTCCTCCGCAAAAAAACTCGCTGCGTCGCTCCCCAAACATTCTAAAATGTCTATCAGCGTCGCGACGGATGTGGAGACCAGGTCGCGTTCGAGCATCGAGATGAAGCCCTTGCTCAGTTCGCACCTGTCCGCGAGCTCCTCCTGCGTGAGGCCGCGCTGTGTGCGCAGCCACTTGAGCTTTGGCCCGATTTCCATGGTGATTCTCCTTCCGTTCCGAAGCCGCCCGCCTGTTCAGAATTACTGAACCAAAAAATCGTCTTTATTAAACCACACCATAGGGGCTTTGTCAATATATGCCGTCTGTTTTTCCTGTTAAATGTATAAAAAAGCGTACCGCTGCGCGAAAACACCTTTGTGCGGTGCGTATGCGAAAAATTGGGGTTACAGAATATCCGCAGCTTTGCGGAACCGATACGCAGCTTTGCGCGAAGTTTGACCACAATGCGGTTGCAAGGCGCGCCGAAACGCGGTATACTATGACAGGCATCCAAAGGATGCACGGGAGGTAAAAGAGTATGAAAAGAATCGGCGTATTGACATCGGGCGGAGATGCGCCCGGCATGAACGCGGCGATCCGCGCCGTCGTAAGGGCATCGCTGTACAACGATATGTCCGTTGTCGGCTTCAAACGGGGGTATAACGGCCTTCTGATGCGCTCGGAAGTTCAGCGCGACGATTTCGAAATCCTGACTTCGCGCGACGTTTCCGGCAGAATCCATCGCGGCGGCACCTTTCTGATGACCGCGCGCTGCACCGAGTTTTTAGAGGAGGAAATTCAAAAACTCGCCATCGCCAATCTCAAAACGCTGGGCGTCGAAGGGTTGGTCACCATCGGCGGCAACGGCACATTTGCGGGCGCAGCGGCGCTTTCGAAATTGGGCTTTCCGGTCGTCGGCATCCCCGGCACCATCGACAACGATCTCGAATATACCGAGCTGAGCATCGGCTTTGACACGGCGGTCAATACCGCGTGCGACGCGGTGAACCGCATCCGCGAAACGGGCGATTCGCACGAACGCGCGAGCCTCGTCACGGTCATGGGGCGCGACTGCGGCGACATCGCCATATGCACGGCGGCGGCGTGCGGCGCGGAGATCGTCATGGTGCCCGAAAAGCCATGGTCGATCATCGAGATTGCGAACTACGTCAAATGGGCAAAGGTCAAGGGCAAGCGCAGCATGATCATGGTGTTTGCAGAAGGCGCGGTCTCCTCGCAGACGGATGACATCGAGGCGATTTGCAAGCAGGACGAGCAGTTGAGCGAGGTTTCGCTCCACCAGATTACGTCCTCTCAGGTCGCCCTCATCATCGAGGTGCTTTCAGGACAGGAGACGCGTGCGACGGTGCTCGGCTACACGCAGCGCGGCGGCAGCCCGTCCGCAAGCGACCGCATCCTCGCCAGTCGCTTCGGAGAGCGCGCCACGATGCTTCTGAAGGAAGACCGGTGCGGCTTCGCGGTCGGCATAAGGGACAACAAACTCATCGATGTGCCCATCGACGAGGCGAAAAAAGGACGCACCGGTGTAAACGAGTCACTGTACAACCTGCTGAAGACCCTGTCCTGAGGAAACAATGAAAGAAATCGTTCGCATCACGGGCACCGGCTCGGAAATGCAGGGCGTCGCACGTTTGGAGGACGGCCGATGCGTATTCGTCCCCCGCGCGCTGCCCGACGAATCGGCGGAGATCGAGATCGCGCGGGATATGGGGCGATATATCCTCTCCCGCCTCGTGCGCATCGTGGAAAAGAGCCCCGAGCGCAGGGAGCCCGCCTGCCCGTATTACGACGTATGCGGCGGCTGCTGTGTGCAGCACATGTCATACGACCTCTCGCTGCGCCTGAAACGACAGCGCGTTTTTGATGCGCTCGAGCGCATCGGCGGCATTGCGGATCCACAACTTCACGACACGATCGGCATGGAGAATCCGTACCGCTCCCGCCGCAAGGCGGAATACCTCGTGCGCGGCGGGAAAATCGGCTGCGCGCGGGCGGGAAGTCGAGAGATCGTCGAGATCGAGGACTGCCTTTTGCAGCACCCCGAAAGCGTGCGCGTCCTGCGCGCGGCGCGGTCGTTTCTCCAGGTGCATCCCATACCCGAACTGCGCTTCGTCGTGACGCGCGTCAACGCGCGCGCGGAGTGCATGGTCGTGCTTTCGTTTGAGGGCAAGCATTTCGATACGCGGCTCGCGCAGTCACTAGCGGGCGCGATCGCGAGGGACTGCGAAAGCGTCGTCTCCGTCTTCTTTTGCAGGCTCCGCACGGGATACGCCCATGCGCTCGACGGCGTATGTGAAAGGCGCATCGGCGCCCGTGTGATACACGACAGCCTGCTCGGCGTGTCGTTTGCGCTCTCGCCGCAGTCGTTTTTTCAGGTGAATCCGCCGCAGGCAGAGCGGCTCTTTTCCGTTGCGGGCGATCTTGCGCAGCTTTCGGGCAAAGAAACCTTGGTCGACGTATACTGCGGCGCAGGCGCAATCGCGCTGACGCTCGCAAAGCGCGCCGCGCGCGTATACGGCATCGAGATCGTTCCGGAGGCGATAGCCGACGCGAACCGAAACGCGAAAGAAAACGGGCTCTCCGAAACATGCCGCTTTCTGGCGGGCGATGCCGGAACGGTATTGCCCGAACTCGTCCGAAAGGGCGTCACGCCGCACGTGATGACGGTCGACCCGCCGAGAAAGGGCTTGGACGGCGCAGTGATCGAAACGGCGCTCTCCGTTCTGCCGGACAGGATCGTCTACATTTCCTGCAATCCGGCGACGCTCGCGCGCGACATCAAAAAGCTGTGCGAAACCGGCGCGTATCGGTATGAACATGGAACGCCCGTCGACATGTTTCCGTGGACGGAGCATGTGGAGACGGTGGTGTTGATGTCAAGGGTTGAAGGAAAATAGGCGCGAAAGCCC
>CAYFRC010000045.1:0-11202 GCA_964345325.1 uncultured Oscillospiraceae bacterium | reverse complement strand
CGCGCGTCAGGTTGAGCGCGCCTGCGAGCTGCTGCTGAAAGCAGTCCTTTAGCACCTTGATCGCCTGCTGCGTATCGCGCAGCGACAGTTCCGATATATATCCCTTTGGGCAATAATGATTTTCTCGCATATCGCGCCACTCCGATCCTCTGCAATATCTTCTGATTATAAAGCCTCGTGCGTTTTTTGGCAAGCATCGGGCGATTGTTCACAGAATCTTAGCCTAATTCGTTGTGATATATGTAGACAGGCGATGTATCTCATGGTATAATAGGGGCGGGAGGTGAGCGTATGGCAGTCGCTGCGGATCTGCTGCGTGGATACACGGACAGCATTTTGCTCAGAAGGCTTTTGGATGAGGACGGCTACGGCTACAGGATCGCAAAGACGGTCTCCGCGATCAGCGAAGGAAAGGTAGAACTGAAGGAAGCGACGCTCTATACCGCATTTCGCAGGCTCGAGGGCGCGGGCTACATCCGCTCCTATTGGGGAAACGAGGACAAGGGCGCGAGAAGGCGCTATTATTGCCTGACGGACGCGGGGCGGGAAAAGCTCGATCAGGACGTAGAGACATGGCTGGAGACGAAAGAAACGCTGGCAAAGCTATTGGAGGTGTGAAAACATGAAAAAGGTCAGGAAATTGGTCGACGCGCTGTTTCTGAACAAGAAGGAGACGGAGGAACTGATCGCGATGCGCGAGGAAATTATGAACAACGCGATCGAGCGCTATAACGATGTGATCGAATCGGGCGGGACGGAGGAAGCGGCGCTCGATGCGGTGCGCGAGAGCCTTGCGGGCATGGAGTCGGTCATTTCGTCCATGAGGGATGCAAGTGCGGATATCGCTGTCGCGGCGCAAAGAGAGGGCGTAGAAAACGTCATTGTAAACCTCATCGCCGCAGATTTGAAGGTAGAAACGGGCGATGTGGAAGCGCCGCGCGTGCTGCAAAAGCTGCGAAAGAGCGGGGAGTTGCCGTATCCGCACTATACGCTGGAAGGCGGAACCCTGACCGTCAAAAGCGATGCTGAAGAGGAACGGCCGCGCCCCAAGCTGGAATACATCCGCGTGGTTTTGCCGCGCGGAATGTGCGGGAATATACTGCTCTCTGCGGTTTCGAGCGACATATCCGTCTCTGCGCCGGCGCGAAAGCTCTCCGTCAAGACGACGAGCGGGGACATTGCGCTACATGCAGCGACGGAGGAAGTGACGGCAAGCGCGGCATCGGGCGACATCCGGATGGCGGGCAGCGCGAAAATCGCGTCCATCGCCACCCTGAGCGGGGACATACGCTGCACGGCGGAGGGCGGGATCTTCAAAATCGAGACGCAAAGCGGGGATATCGACTGCGACATCAAAAATCCGGATGTGAAGCATGTATCGCTGCGAACGGGCGTCGGCGACATTTCCTGCACGGCTCGCGGGGGAGAGCTTATACTCCATACGCGTTCGGGGGATATTTCCGTCGCTTCGGCGGAGGGGACGCTCTTCTCCGTCGACGCGCAGACGCAGCGGGGAGACATCAAGCTTACGGGCGGCGCGGAAAAGTGCCTTTTGTCCTCCGGCGATGGCGACATTCGATGCACCCTGCGCGAGGCGGGAAGCGTGTCTGTCAAGGCGCAGCACGGAGATATTTCCCTGCAGGCATCGGACAAGACGATATCTTCCGCCCTTTTAGAGAGCGCGAACGGCGACATTCGCATTTCGGGGTACGTGAGCGAATGCGCTGCGCGCGCGGCAAGAGGAGACATCTCCGTGCGCGGCAGCATGGGGCGCGTGGATTTGCAGAGCCAAAAGGGCGATATTTCCTGTGAGATCGAAAATGCAGGCATTGCATTGCTCGAAGCGCGGACGGAGAGCGGCGACATTTCGCTGCGCTTTGCGACGGAGCCCATCGGCGCGAGCGTGGAAGCGGCGAGCAAACATGGCGACGTGAAAAACCGCCTTCCGATAGGCGACGGCAGCGGCGGCGCGATCCGCGCATATACGAACTGGGGCGATATCACTATCGGTTAATCCTACATTTAGGGAAGATTTTCCAATGCCCGCGCGTGGTAAAGACCTTGCCCCGCGCGGGCATTGCGCTGTGGAAGCGTGATATTTGCAGCCGCTACAGAAACTTAATGTACGGCCTATTGACAAATGGGGACAGGCGTGGTAAAGTATAGTCAGAGATTAGCACTCGACATCAAAGAGTGCTAACAGCGGAAAGGAGGGCTGATGTATGAAGTTAGACGAGCGAAAATTCATGATATTGCAGGCGATTATCGACGATTATGTCATGACGGCGGTGCCGGTCGGCTCGCGCACGATATCCAAGAAATCGGGCGTCGGCTTCTCCCCCGCCACCATCCGCAACGAAATGAGCGATTTGGAGGAACTCGGCTATCTCGCACAGCCGCACACCTCCGCAGGGCGCATCCCGTCGGTCAAGGCGTATCGCCTCTATGTGGACGAACTCCTGCAGCGGGAAAGGCTCTCTCTGGAGGACAGCCAGCGCATCTACAGGCACCTTTCGCGGCGAACCAACCAGGTGGAGGAAGTCATCCGCCACGCGGCGGTCGCACTTTCGGATTTGACGAAGTACACCTCGGTCATCGTCGCGCCGCACATTGAGACGCTGAGAATCCAACGGATTCAGATCGTTCCGATGAGCGAGGGGACGGCGCTGATGGTCGTCGTCACGAGTGCGGGCATCGTCAAAGATGCCATCGTCCGCGTGCCGAGGGACCTTGAGGCGGAGCACCTGTTCAGCATTTCCCAAATGCTTACGGAGCAGCTGCGCGATCTTTCCGTCACCGAGGTGCGCCAACGGTTTGCGGAGATGTTCCGCGACCTGAGCGAGAACAGGCGCTTCCTCGCGGGCATCATGGACGTATTGGAAAATCGCCTGTGCGAGGGACAACCGGCAGACATGATGGTCGGCGGGCGCGCGAATATGCTGAACTATCCGGAATACGCGAATGCGGAAAAGGCCAAAGGACGTCTTGCGGGATTGGAATCGCGCGAAAAACTGTATCCGATCCTGCAAAAGGGAAGCGGCATGGAATTTAGCATCCGCATCGGGCCCGAAAACGAATTGCCGGAGCTGCGTGATTGCTCCGTAATCACCGCCACGTACCGCGTGGACGATGAGACCACGGGCACCATGGGAATCATTGGTCCCGTGCGCATGCGCTACGGCCGCGTGCTCTCCGCCCTCGACTACGTGGGGAGAATGCTGAGCGAAGTTCTTGCCAGCGAATAATTTGAGAGGATAGGAACAAATGTCGAACAAGAAAAAACGAGACCCGCAGGAAGTACTCAAAGACCAGGCGGAGGAAGTGACCGTCGAAACGGCGGCGGAAGAATCGCAGCCGACGGCCGCCGAATGGAAAGAGGCGCTCGAAAAAACCGTGCGCCAGCGCGACGAATACCTGGCAATGGTGCAGCGCACGCAGGCGGAATTTATGAATTTCAAAAAGCGCAACCAGCAGGTATATGCGGATGCGTATGACGAAGGCGTGCGGGAGGTTCTCACGAAAATGCTCCCGACCATAGACAATTTGGAGCGCGCGATCGATGCCGCCGAAAAGCACGATGCGGAAAGTCCGCTCTTGGAGGGCGTGAAGATGACGCTCAAGAGCATGCTGGACGCCGCGGGAAAGCTGGGAATGGAAGAAGTTCCCGCGCTCGGCGAACAGTTCGATCCCGAAAAGCACAACGCCGTGCTCAGCGTGGCAGAGGGCGAACCCGGAACCATCCTCGAGGTGTTCCAGAAGGGCTACCGCGCAAAAGACAAAATCATCCGCTACGCCATGGTAAAAGTGGCGGTTGAATAAAAAAGAGTTCTACACAATATAGGAGGATATTATTATGGGAAAAATCATCGGTATTGACCTTGGCACCACCAATTCCTGCGTCGCTGTCATGGAGGGCAGCGAGCCGACCGTCATCACGAACGCGGAAGGCAATCGCACTACCCCGTCCGTCGTGGGCTTCGCCAAAAACGGCGAGCGCCTCGTCGGGCAGGTCGCAAAGCGGCAGGCCGTAACGAACCCCGACCGCACGATCAGCTCTATCAAGCGCGAAATGGGCACCGCGTTCCGCACCGAAATCGACGGAAAGACCTATACCCCGCAGGAAATCAGCGCGATGGTGCTGCAAAAACTGAAGGCGGATGCGGAGGCATACCTCGGCACCACCGTGACCGAAGCGGTCATCACCGTGCCTGCGTACTTCTCCGATGCGCAGCGTCAGGCGACAAAGGACGCAGGGCGCATCGCGGGGCTCGATGTCAAGCGCATCATCAACGAGCCGACGGCAGCGGCGCTCGCCTACGGCCTCGATAAAGATACGGCGCACAAAATTCTCGTATACGACTTGGGCGGCGGCACGTTCGACGTTTCGCTGATGGAGATCGGCGACGGCGTGTTCGAAGTGCTCGCGACCGCAGGCAACAACCGCCTCGGCGGCGACGACTTCGACGAGCGCATCATCAACTACGTCGCGGATGTTTTCCAGAAGGAAAATAACATCGACCTGCGCAAGGATCGCATGGCGCTGCAGCGGCTGAGGGAAGCCGCGGAAAAGGCGAAGATCGAGCTCTCCGGCCTGATGACCGCAAACATCAACCTGCCCTTCATCACTGCCGACGCGACGGGCCCCAAGCATCTGGACGTCACGCTCACCCGCGCGAAATTCAACGAGCTCACGCAGGATCTGGTCGACAAGACCATCAAACCCCTGCGGCAGGCGCTGTCCGACGCGAAACTGACCGCGTCGCAGGTCGACAAGGTAATTCTGGTCGGCGGCTCCACGCGCATCCCCGCCGTGCAGGAAGCCGTGCAGCGCGAGATCGGCAAGGAGCCCTATAAGGGCATCAACCCCGACGAGTGCGTAGCCATCGGCGCGGCGATTCAGGCGGGCGTTCTGGGCGGCGACGTGCACGACGTGCTGCTGCTGGACGTAACGCCCCTGTCCCTGGGCATCGAGACGCTCGGCGGCGTATTCACAAAGCTCATCGAGCGCAACACGACCATCCCGACCAAGAAGAGCCAGGTGTTCTCCACCGCTGCCGACGGGCAGACCGCGGTCGACGTACACGTATTGCAGGGCGAGCGCGAAATGGCGGCGTATAACAAGACGCTGGGCCGCTTCCAGCTCTCCGGCATCGCGCCCGCACCGAGGGGCATGCCGCAGATCGAGGTCACCTTCGACATCGACGCGAACGGCATCGTACACGTGAGTGCGAAGGACCTTGGCACCGGCAACGAACAGAAGATCACCATCACCGCTTCCTCCAACCTCTCCGAAGAGGAGATCAAGAAGGCGACGGACGATGCCGCCCGCTACGCCGAGGAGGACAGGGCGCGCAAGGAAGAGGTCGAAACCCTCAACCAGGCGGACAGCCTCATCTATCAGACCGAGCGCACGATGAAAGAACTGGACGGCAAGCTCGATCCCACCGACAAGGCGAAGCTGGAAGGCGATCTGGCGGAGTTCAAGAAGGTTCGCGAAAGCAACAACGTACCCGAGATCAAGTCCGAAATGGAGAAATTCACGCAGACCACCTATGAGATCTTCGGAAAGGTCTATCAGCAGCAGGGCGGACAGCCCGGAGATCAGGGCGGCGCAAATGTGAATGACGACGGCACCGTTGAATCCAACTTTACGGATCAGTAATACGGATGCTTCGCCGCCATAGGAGTGAAAGGCAAAGTGGCAACACGCGATTTTTATGAGGTGCTGGGCGTTGCCCGCACCGCATCGGACGACGAGATCAAAAAGGCGTACCGCAAGCTCGCGAAAAAATGGCATCCGGACGTGAACTCCGGCAACAAGGAAGCCGAGGAGAAATTTAAGGAAGTCAACGAAGCGTACGAGGTTCTCTCGAACCCGCAAAAGCGTTCCAATTACGATCAGTTCGGTTCCGCCGACGGCGCGGGCGCGAGCGGGTTCGGGGGCTTCGGCTCCGGCTTTCAGGGAGCCGGCTTCGAGGGATTCGAGGACATCTTTTCCACGATCTTCGGCGGCGGTATGGGCGGCGGGCGCGCAAGCCGCGGCCCCGTGCAGGGCAACGATATCCGGTACGACCTGCACATATCCTTTATGGAAGCCGCAAAGGGCTGCAGCAAGGAAATCACCCTCGTGCAGGACGAACCGTGCGACACCTGTAAGGGCACGGGCGCAAAGCCCGGCACCCAGCCGGAGACCTGTGCCGCCTGCAAGGGCACGGGGCAGGTTCGCACGACGCAGAACACGCCCTTCGGAAGGATTCAAAACGTCACGACCTGCTCCGCGTGCCGCGGAGAGGGCAAGACCATCAAGGAACCGTGTACGCGGTGCAACGGGCGCGGCAAGGTGCGCACGACGAAAAAGCGCTCCGTCAGGGTGCCTGCGGGCATCGACGACGGACAGGTGCTGCGCATCTCGGGCGAGGGCGAAGCGGGGCTTCGCGGAGGCCCTCCCGGGGATCTGCAGATCGTGATCCACGTAAAGCAGCACGCATTCTTCCGGCGCGACGGCTACGATTTGCACTGCGCGATCCCGATCTCCTTTACACAGGCGGCGCTGGGCTGCGAAATCGACGTGGCGACGCTGGATTCCCCCATCAAATACACCATCCCCGAGGGGACGCAGCCGGGAACGGTCGTGCGCATTCGCGGACAGGGCGTGCAGAGTTTGCGCGGCACGGGCAAGGGCGACATGTATGTGACGGTTACCGTCGAGATTCCCAAGAGGCTTTCGGAAAAACAGAAGGAAATCCTGCGCCAGTTCGACAGCAGTACAACCGGCAGGGAGTACGAACAGAAAAAATCCTTTTTTGAAAAAATGAAATCGGTTTTCAACTGATGCCAAAGAAAAATCCCCGAGGCAAAAGAAATGCCCTCGGGGATTTTTGCCGTGCGGAGAAACGCGCGTTCAGCCGTGCGCCTTTTTGCCGTCGATCGCGCCCTGCCGCCAGTGCTTTCTGCACAGCGCGACATACGATTCGTTGCCGCCGGGCATGATCTGCGCGCCCTCCTTGACGATTTTGCCGTTCGCGATGCGCGCGTTGCACGTCGCTTTTTTTCCGCACCAGCACACCGTCTTCACCTCCTCGATGGTGTCCGCCCACGCGAGCAGCCACATCGAGCCTTCAAACAGGTTTCCGCGGAAGTCCGCGCGCAGTCCGTAGCAGATGACGGGGATGTCTTTTTCGTCCGGGATGAGAAGGAGCTTTTCGACCTGCGCCTTGGTGAGAAACTGCGCCTCGTCCACGATGATGCAATCGTATACGGAAAGATCGATGTCGTCCAATTCCTCCACATATCTGCACGGCGCGGATAATCCGCAGCGCGACTGCACTACCTTTTCGCCGTCGCGCGTTTCGAGGCGGGGTTTCAGCAAAAGCGCCTTCTGCCCGCGCTCCTGATAATTGTACTGCACCATGATCGCGTTTGCCGATTTGCTCGAGCCCATCGCGCCATAGCGGAAATAGAGTTTTGCCAAAGAGATCCACCCTTTCCTGTTGCCTATCGCCGGGAACCCATTGTACCACAAGCCCTCTCCCGTGTCAATGTGAAGAGAAAATGCGCATTTGTAATGTTTGCCGTAATTTTGGTGGTTTTTTGGCGGCTGAAAGCACCAAAAATGGTGGAAGAATGTGGCGATACGATGGTATAATTTGACATGTTTCTGACGAAGAGGCTGACCTAATCGGGAAAGGAGGGCAGATTGCGGGTTCTTCCACTTATACGGATCTATTTTAGAACGGAGGGAATCGTATGACGCTTTTAATCGTTGGTCTGGTCATCCTTGTTTTGGGCGGATGGGCTTACGGAAAATACTGCGAAAAGCAGTTCGGCCCGGATGATCGCGCCACGCCCGCCTATGCAAAAGCGGACGGCGTGGACTATGTGCCCATGAAGGGCTGGAAAAACACCCTGATTAACCTTCTGAACATCGCGGGCACGGGCCCGGTGCTCGGCCCCATTCAGGGCATCCTCTTTGGGCCCATCGCGCTGATCACCATCCCGATCGGCTGCGTACTGGCGGGTGCAATGCACGACTATTTCAACGGCATGATCGCCACCCGCAACGGCGGCGCGCAGATGCCCCGCATCATCACCAAATATCTGGGCAAGGGCACCAAGGGGCTGTACATGGTCTTCTCCAGCATTTTGCTGATGCTGGTGGGCGTCGTGTTCGTATACACCCCCGGCGACCTGATCGTCAACGACATCATCCGCGCCACGCCGGAAGTCTCCACGTGGCTGATTTGGGTCGTATACGCGGTGATTTTCGTATACTACATCGCGGCGACCATCTTCCCCATCGACAAGATCATCGGCCGCATCTACCCCGTATTCGGCGCGTTCCTCGTCGTATCTGCGGTGGGTATCCTGATCGGCGTATTTGCCGACGGCGGCAAGGCGCTGGGCAACCTGAACGGCATTCTGCTCAATGCAGACGGCACGCTGACAAACTTTGCCGGCGGCTTCGTGGGGCACTATGACGGCTCGCCGTTTATCCCGGTGTTCTTCATCACGGTTGCGTGCGGCATCCTGTCCGGCTTCCACAGCAGCCAGACCGCGCTGATCGGCCGCACCATCGAAAAGGAAAAACAGGGCCGCACCATTTTCTACACCTCCATGATCATGGAAGGCGCCATCGCGATGGCATGGGCAGCGGGCGCCATGGTGCTGTTCAACCGCGCCGCGCTGGACGAGGCGGGCACCGCACTGGCGGCGGGCGCCGTGCTTAACGAAAACACCACCAAGATGGTAGGCATCATTTCCCGCGAGTTCATGGGGAGCATCGGCGGCCTGCTTGCGGTCATCGGCGTCATCGTACTGCCGATCACCTCCGGCGATACCGCGTTCCGCGCGCTGCGCCTGCAGCTTGCTGAGCGCTTCAAGGTCGATCAGGGCACGGCTTCCAAGCGCATCGGGCTGTCCATTGCCCTGTTCATCCCCGCAATCGCCATTTTGGTCTTCGCCAAGACCAATGCCAACGGCTTCAACATCCTGTGGCGGTACTTCGGCTGGGCGAACCAGACCCTTGCGGTCTTTGCGCTGGGCATGACGAGCGTTTACCTCGCGCAGCACAAGAAGAACTTCTGGATCAGCTTCATCCCGATGCTGTTTTACACCTTCATCGTGTTCAGCTACATCCTGCACGCCAACATCGGCCTGAACCTCGACACACTGCTCGGGCTTACCAAGGAGAATCCGCACAACTACCTGGCGAGCTACATTCTGGGCGGCGTAATCACGGCGCTGTACGGCTGGTACATATGGGGGCGCATGCACACCACGAAGGAAGATTTGACCACCTACGACGCATAACGCTTTTTAACGAAGAAAAACCGGCTGCGGAATTCGCGGCCGGTCTTTGCGTTGCGCGAAAACCGGTGTCGGGAACCGACACAAAAAGCCCGACTGCGGATCATAAAATCCCGTCGGGCCGTATTATTCGGTTCTGTACGCCGCGCTATCCCACAATCTGCTCCCTGCGCTTGCCTTTGTTCGGTAGGTGGTGCTTCGCGACCGGCTCGCCCTCGATCAAAATCGGGGTCGTGCCGTGTTCGACGGCGCTCTCGTCGATGACGCACTTGGAGATGTGCTCCATGGACGGCAGGTTATACATGGTGTCCATCATGACGCTCTCGACGATCGCGCGAAGCCCGCGCGCGCCGGATTTGCGCGAAAGCGCCTTTTTCGCGATCGCCCGAAGCGCCTTCTCCTCGAACAAAAGCTGCACGCCGTCCATCTCGAGCAGCCGTTCGTACTGCTTGGTGAGCGCGTTTTTCGGAATGGTCAGGATGCTTACCAGCGCGTCCTCGTCCAGTTGCTCGAGCGTCACCACGACGGGGAGCCTGCCGATAAATTCGGGGATCAGCCCGAAGCGCAGAAGATCCTCCGGCTCGAGCTGCTTCAGAATCTCTGCATCGCGCGATTTATCCGCATTGACGAGCTCCGCACCGACCCCAAGCGTCTTCTTGCCGACGCGGCTCGAAATAATCTTCTCGATCCCGTCGAATGCGCCGCCGCAGATGAACAGGATGTTGGTCGTATCGATCTGCAGGAACTCCTGCTGCGGGTGCTTTCTGCCGCCCTGCGGCGGGACGGACGCCACGGTGCCCTCCAGGATTTTGAGCAGCGCCTGCTGCACGCCCTCGCCCGAAACGTCGCGCGTGATGGAGACGTTTTCACTCTTCTTGGCGATTTTGTCGATCTCGTCCACGTAGACGATGCCGCGCTGGGCGCGCTCGATGTCGTATTCGGCGTTTTGGATGAGGCGCAGGAGGATATTCTCCACGTCTTCACCCACGTAACCCGCTTCCGTGAGCGCGGTCGCGTCGCACATCGCGAAGGGCACATTCAAAATCCGCGCGAGCGTCTGCGCGAGATAGGTCTTGCCGCAGCCGGTGGGGCCGAGCAGCAGCACGTTCGCCTTTTGAATCTCCGCTTCGCCCTTTTGCGGCGGATTCAGGATGCGTTTGTAGTGGTTGTACACCGCGACCGAAAGCGTCTTTTTCGCCTGCTCCTGCCCGATGACGTATTCGTCGAGCATGGATTTTATCTCCTGCGGCTTCATCAGGCGGAAATCCTCGGGCGCGCGGTCGTTGCCCTTGTCATCGTCTCCGATGATGTCTTCGCACAACCACACGCACTCGTCGCAAATGTATACACCGTTGGGCCCCGCGACGAGGCGGCGCACCGCTTCCGCGCTCTTGCCGCAGAAGGAGCATTTTACCGATTTCTGTTTATCCATTGATTCGTTTCCTCATTAGTTACCGCCTGGGGGCGATGATTTCGTCGATCAGGCCGTAGCGCAGCGCCTCTTCGGCGGTCATGTAGTAGTCGCGCTCGGTGTCGAGCCGAATGGTTTCGATGGGCTTGCCGGTGTTCGCGGCGAGCTCGGCATTGAGCGTTTTTTTGATGCGCAGAATCTGCTCCGCCTGAATCTGAATGTCGGTCGCCTGTCCGCGCGCGCCGCCGATCGGCTGGTGGATCATGATCTCCGAATGGGGCAGCGCCTTGCGCTTGCCCTTCGCGCCGCCGGCTAACAGAAACGCGCCCATGGACGCGGCGAGGCCAATGCAGAGCGTGGAGACTTCGCACTTCAGATAGCGCATGGTATCGTAGATCGCAAGACCTGCGGATACCGAGCCGCCGGGGCTGTTGATGTAGAGCATGATGTCCGCGTCCGGGTCTTCCATTTCGAGAAAGAGCATC
>CAYFRC010000044.1:0-11212 GCA_964345325.1 uncultured Oscillospiraceae bacterium | reverse complement strand
CTGTTCCTGGACGGGCTCGATCTGAACGGGCAGAATGTCACATGGAATCTCGATCAGACGAAGGGCGCAGACGTCGCGGAGATGACCTTCTGGACAGACAACGAATGGAACCAGAACTTCTGCCATATCCGCCTTCGGGTGACAAACTACGAGGGGATTTCGGAAACCGGAACTCCCGTAGGCGGAACCGTCACCGTTCAGGCGTTCGGTGAGACGATGCAATTTGAGATAGAGACCACACTCTATCCCGAATCGGCATTCGACCCAAGCGGCTATGTCAACAGGGTTTGGCGCGAGGGCGGAAGCACCGTCGAGATCGGCGCGGGCGAATATTTCGCGCTGTACAGGGAAGACATTCGGACGAACGAGGGCGAGGACGAAAGAATCCTCCCCGAAGGCGCGCAGGTAGGCTGGTATTTCGCAGTCGACGGCTATTGGAACGAGCAGGGTGAACCGAACCTCGATCCGAATAAGGAGTGCCTATACTGGTCGAAATTCGACGATGCGGGCATATACCCCATCGTGCTGCACGTCGATTACGCGGGGCAGCGGCTCGCGACAAACTTTGTGACGGTCAAGGTGGGCGACAACCCGAAATTGGAAGACCGCGTAGATTTTTGGCGCAACTTTGAAAATTTCCGCTATGTCTACGAAGGGTATGACGACGATCGCTTCGGCGATCTGTTCCTGGGCAGGATCGACCTGAACGGGCAGGATGTCACATGGAATCTCGATCAGACGAAGGGCGCGGACGCCGCGGAGATGAGCCTCTGGACGGACAACGGGTGGGATCAGAATTCCCGCCAAATCCAGCTCAGTGTCACAAACTACGGGGGGATTTCGGAAACCGGAACTCCCGTGGGCGGCACGGTTTCCGTCCAAGCCTTCGGCGAAACGATGCACTTCGAGATAGAGACGATGCTCTATCCCGAATCGGCATTCAACCCGGACCTCTACGTGAATAAGGTATGGTATCAACCCGACGGGGCAGGAGAGCCCGTGACGGTCGTGCATCTCGACGTCAATCAGGACTTCATCCTCTATACGGACGAATTGCACACCAATGCGGACGAAACCCGTATTCTCCCCGAGAGCGCGAACATCTATACGGAGGTAGACGGTTCGCTGAACTGGGACGGCGTGGAATTCTTCGACTTAGAGTCCGAAAGGGAGCTCGAACAGGCGGTCCGCTTCCGGGATGCGGGCGTTTACGGGATACGCGCCGATGTGCATTACGCAGGGCAAACCCTCGCGCGTTGGATGATCGTGGTGGTCGTGGGCGATGCGGAGGAAAAACTGGCCTTCGATAGCAGCATCCCTCCCGTCTTCTATGTGGACGGGAAAGAGAACAAGGTCGAACTGGGATGGCTTACGGAACTGTCCTTCGACCTTTGGGAGTACGACCGCGCGTGGAGCATCGAAACGACCGAGGGCGCGGACATCGCGCAGCTTTCGCTCGCACACGCGTACTGGAACTGGGAAAAGCGCGTCATGCTGGAATACGATTACGACGCGATCGCCCAAAGCCTCCCCGCGACGATCAAAGGCGCGGTCAGGCTTCGCCTGCAGGATATGATTACCGAAGTTCCCATCGAGGTCGAGCTGCGCGACATCGAGACGTTTGATCCCGATCTATACGTGAACGGCATATGGCACGATGGCGACAGCATCATCGAGCTCAACGAGGGCGAGTATTTCGCGCTGTATAGGGAAAACATTCGGACGAACGAGGGCGATGACGGCAGAATCTTCCCCGACGGGGCGACGATAGGCTGGTATTTCGCCGGAGAAGCGTACGAGAACCGCGTGGGAGACCCGAATCTCGACGAGGGCAAGGAGTGCCTGTACTGGTCCCGATTCGACGAGGCGGGCGCGTACCCCATCGCGCTCTACGTCGATTACGCCGGCCAACGGCTCGCGACGGGCTATGTGACGATCGAGGTCGGCGACGGAGATCCGTCGGCGTTCAATATCGACGCGCATAAGTTTGCGGACGCAGAGTACTACGCCTTCCAAGACAAACCCGAAATCGGCGTGCGCGGCGTCAGCGTAGCGGGGTTGCATTGCGAAAAGGATGCCGTAGCATGGCTGTTCGAGCAGACGGAGGGGCTGGACACCGCACAGTTCTATATCGGGGAGAGCGAATACGAATGGGCGGCGCTCGGCATCCGCCTCACAGACTACGATGCGATCGCCGAAGAAGGCAGCTATATAGGCGGGACGCTCAGGGCGTCGTTTTACGGCATCAATCTCGAAACGCCCGTCCGCGTAAAACTCCTCCCCGGCGACCGGTTTGACGAAAATGCGTATATCAACAAGCTTTGGTTCCGACCCGAGGGCGAACCGGAACCTATAAAAATCGTCTCCTTCCCGCCCGGCACGGTCTTCGCGCTGCGGCGGAGCGATTATTTCGGAGAGGCAACCGCAAAGATCGCCTTCGCGCGGTACTCCATTCGGTCCGTCGAGACGGACGGGGAGCTTGCGATGCGCCTCACGGGCGGCAAAAACTGGAAGTCCAAGGACGACGCCGTCGCAACCGTGGACAGCGGCATCCTGACCATCGTCGGGAGCGGCACGGCGAGGATTGTTGCGGAAAACGGGGCGTTTACGGTAATCGCAAACCTTGCGGACGAAGGCGAAGAACCGATTGAGGAGCCGGCAGAGGAACCCGCTGAGGAACCCGCTGAGGAACCTGCAGAAGAACCTGCGAAAGAACCTACAGAGGAACCTACAGAAGAACCTTCCGAGGAGCCTGTCGAAGAACCGGCAGAGCAACCTGCCGAAGAGCCTTCAGAGGAACCAACTGCGGAGGGAGACACACCTTAGAAGAAAACGCACTTTTCCAAAGCAGCCCCCGCGCCTGTTTCGGCGCGGGGGCTGTCTTCCCATCAAACGAGCTGTGCATTCCCGCGAAAAAACACCCGTGCCGATAAAAAGCATGGATGCCGTCCGTTCGCCTATATCGTTCAAAGGTGAATGGTGGAGCCGATGTCCTCCCCGCGCGCGACGCGCACGATGTTTTCGAGGTCGTTCATATTGAACACGCGAATCGCGCCGACCTTCCCCTTGATGCAGATTTCATACGCGGTGATGTCCATCACGTTCAGGCGCATTTCGATCGCCTGCCGATACGTCAAATCCTTGAAGAACACGGCGTTCTCCCTGTCCTTGTTGGGGTCGCGGTCGTACACGCCGTCCACCGTCGTGCCCTTCAGGATCGCATCCGCCTTGAGCTCCGCGGCGCGCAGCGCAGCGCCGGAATCCGTCGTGAAAAACGGGTTGCCCGTGCCGCCGCCGAGCAGAACAACATAGCCCTTTTCCATCGCCTCGATCGCGTCGCGCGCGGTGTACAGCTGCGCAAAGCGGTTCATCTCCTGCACCGTGAACGCGCGCGCCTTGATTCCCCTTCGCGTGAGCGCCTCCTCCACGCACAGCGCGTTGAGGATGGAAGCGAGCATCCCCATCTGATCCGCCGCAATAGGGTCCATATCGTCCGAAAACCTGCCGCGCCAGATGTTGCCGCCGCCCATGACGATGCCGATCTGCACGCCCGTCGCATAGACGCGGGCGATCATGTCCGCGGCTTCGTTCACCCTGCCTTCGTGAAAGCAGGGGCTCTTTTTTTTGTCCAGCCTGTCCTCGTCGCGCACGGGCGCGAGCGTTTCGCCGCTGAGTTTGAAGACCACGCGGTTGTATCGCGGCATATCCTCACCCCTTCTGCCTTTCGGCTTCTTTGTTTCGCAAATCGTCCTTTTCCGCCGCGTAATCCCGCTTCAGGTTGCGGTCGCACTTCGCGCGGTACGTCTCCGCAAATTCCTCCGCCGAGATGCCGAGGCACAACAGGACATCCATGAGATACATGATCACATCGCCCATCTCCTCCGTAAAGTGCCGCCTTACGACGGGATCGGAGGCGATTGCGGAAGTTCCGAATTTCTTGACCGTGTCGATGACCTCGCCGATTTCGCCGATGCCCCACAAAAGCCGCGCCGGCGCGGTGTCCGGCGTGAGACGGCTCCAGTCGGAGGCGTGTTTCTCGTGCAACGCAAGCTGCCGCGAAAACATCTCCTCAATATCCATGGACAAACCTCCCAATGCAGTTGCTACACAGTAGTATACCACGGAATGCGCGCGTGTTGAAGGGTCTTAACGAAAAATTCTGTTCTTATGATTGATAGTTTCGCACGGGCGGGGTACAATGGCATGTAGTATATAGTGGAGGTATAGGCGAAAAAACGGCTTTGTGCGCGCTTTTTCGATCTCCATGGACGACGGAGGCAAGGCATATGCAATACCCGGAGCTCAAGCGGGAGGTTCTCAGGCGGCGCACATTCGCCATTATTTCGCACCCCGACGCCGGAAAAACCACCCTGACCGAAAAACTCCTGCTCTACGGCGACGCGATTCGGCAGGCGGGCAGCGTCAAGGCGCGAAAAACGGCGCGCCACGCCACGAGCGACTGGATGGACATCGAAAAACAGAGGGGCATTTCCGTGACCTCGAGCGCGATGCAGTTCGAGTTCGACGGCTATCATATCAATATCTTGGACACCCCCGGGCATCAGGACGTTTCTGAGGACACGTATCGCACGCTCGTCGCGGCGGACAGCGCGGTCACGCTGCCAGACTGCGCGAAGGGCGTGGAGGAGCAGACACTCAAACTCTTTAAGGTGTGCCGCCTGCGAAACATCCCGATCTTCACGTTCGTCAACAAGCTCGACCGCGCGGGCAAGGACCCGTTCGACCTGATGGCGGAACTGGAAAACGTGCTGGGCATCCGCTCCTGCCCCGTCAACTGGCCCATCGGCATCCACGGCGACTTCAAGGGCGTGTACCACAGGGATACGCGCGAGGTCGAGCTGTATAAGGGCGGCGACCACGGGCAGCGGCAGGTGGAAGTAGCGCACATTTCGGTGGACGACCCCGATTTCGACAGCGTGCTGGGCAAGGGCTACGCCGAAAAGCTCCGCGAGGACATCGAGCTGCTCGACATAGCGGGCGATCCGTTCGACATCGAAAAAATCCTGGACGGGCAGCTCACGCCGATGTTTTTCGGCAGCGCCAGCAACAACTTCGGCGTGGAGCCGTTCCTCCAGCGCTTTTTGACCTATACGAAATCCCCGACGCCGCGCGTGTCCGATCAGGGACCTATCGAGCCGGACAGCGAAAAATTCACGGGCTTCATCTTCAAGATTCAGGCGAACATGAACCCCGCCCACAGGGACAGGCTCGCCTTTATGCGCGTGTGCTCGGGCGTGTTCGAAAAGGGCATGACGGTGTGGCACAGCGGCACGCAAAAAGACATAAAGCTCACGCAGCCGCAGGCGTTCATGGCGCAGGAGCACGAGACGGTCGAGACCGCCTACCCCGGGGACATCATTGGTCTGTTCGATCCCGGCATCTTCGGCCTCGGTGATACGCTCTGCACGGGCGAGCCCGTGCGCTTTTCGGGCATTCCGTTGTTCGCGCCGGAATTCTTCTGCCGCGTCAGCCCCGAGGACAGCATGAAGCGCAAGCAATTCCTGAAGGGCGTAAACCAGCTCTCGCAGGAGGGCGCGATCCAGACCTTCAAGCGCCCACACATCGGGCGGGAGGAGATGATCGCGGGCGTCGTCGGCGAATTGCAGATGGAGGTACTGGAGCATCGGCTGAAGGCGGAATATCAGGTGGACATCGTGCGCGAAAATCTGCCCTTCCGCTTCGTCAGATGGATAGAAAAAACGCCGAAGCCGCCGGACAAGCTGCGGCTCACATCGACCACCGCCGTCGCGAAAGACCGCGCGGGCAGGGACGTGCTCATGTTCGAAAACGAATGGAGCATCCGCCTCGCCACGGAAAACAACGAGGGCTTGGTATTGAAGGAAACGGCGGACCGCATGGAAGCGGACGAACTTATGTAAGGAGCAAAAGCTTATGAATACCCTCAGAGAGGACATCCGAAACATCGCAATCATCGCCCACGTAGACCACGGCAAGACGACGCTGGTCGATAAGATGCTCAAACAGGGCGGCGTTTTTCGGGACAACCAGCAGGTGGCGGACCGCGTGATGGACTCGGGCGACTTGGAGCGCGAGCGCGGCATCACGATTCTTTCCAAAAATACCGCCGTGCACTATAACGGCGTAAAAATCAATATCGTCGATACGCCTGGGCACGCGGACTTTTCCGGCGAGGTCGAGCGCGTGCTGAAAATGGTCGGCGGCGTGGTGCTGCTCGTCGATTCGTTCGAAGGCCCCATGCCGCAGACGCGCTTCGTGCTGCGAAAGGCGCTGGAACTTTCGCTGCCCGTCATCATCTGCGTGAACAAGATGGACAGACCCGACGCGCGGTGCGAAGACGTGGTGGACGAAACGCTGGAGCTTTTGCTCGAGCTGGACGCGACGAACGAGCAGTTAGACAGCCCCGTCGTGTTCGCATCCGGCAGGGACGGCACGGCGACGACGGACTGGAAGATGCCGGGAACCGACCTGCGCCCCCTGTTCGATACGATTTTGCGGCACGTGCCCGCGCCCGCAGGCGACCCGGATGCGCCGCTGCAGGTGCTCATTTCCACCATCGATTACAACGACTACGTCGGGCGCATCGGCGTCGGGCGCATCGAGCGCGGCTCGATCAAAGCGGGGCAGATGGCGATCCGCTGCACCTACGGGGACGACGCCGTGTCCATGCCGACGCGGCTCGCGGGGCTTTTCATGTACGACGGGCTGAAGCGCGTGCCGTGTGAGGAGGCGAAAGTCGGCGAGATTATCGCTGTATCGGGGTTTGAGGACATCGGAATCGGCGACACCCTGTGCGAGGTCGGCCATCCCGAGCCGCTCCCCTTCATCAAAATTTCGGAGCCCACGGTCTCCATGACCTTCTGCGTCAACGACAGCCCGTTCGCGGGCAGGGAGGGGCAGTACGTCACGTCGCGCCACCTCAGGGCGCGGCTGTTCAAGGAAATGCAGACGGACGTTTCGCTGCGCGTGGAGGACACGCAGTCCACGGACGCCTTCCGCGTCTCGGGCAGGGGCGAATTGCACCTTTCCATTTTGATCGAGACCATGCGGCGGCAGGGCTACGAATTTCAGATCACCAAGCCCATGGTTTTGTACAAGACCATCGGCGGCGAACTGCACGAGCCGATGGAAAAGGTCGTGTGCGACGTGCCGACGGAATACGTCGGCTCCGTCATCGAAAAGCTCGGGCGCAGGCGCGGGACGCTGCTCGCGATGCACGGGGATTCGCGCGTGCGGCTGGAGTTTTCCATCCCCTCGCGCGGCCTGTTCGGCTACCGCAGCGAATTTATGACGGATACGCGCGGCGAGGGCGTGATGAACGCGATCTTCGACGGGTACGAGCCGTATAAGGGCGATATCCCCACGCGCATCGTCGGTTCCCTCGTGGCGTTTGAAACGGGCGAATCCACCAGCTACGCGATGTTCTACATTCAGGATCGCGGGGAACTGTTCATCAACCCGGGCGTATCCGTGTACAGCGGGCAGATCATCGGGCGCAACACCCGCCCCGGCGACATCGACGTAAACGTATGCAAGAAAAAGCACCTCACCTCCATCCGCAACAGCGCGGGCGCGGAGGAGGCGCTCAAGATCACGAACTCGCGCATCCCGACGCTCGAAGAGGCAATGGAATTCATCGACGACGACGAATTGGTCGAGATTACGCCGAAATCCATCCGCATGCGCAAGCGCGAGCTGAATGCGGAACGCAGGAAAAAGGCGGACTCCAGAAAGAAACTCCATGACGATTGAGCATATCGCGCTGCACAATTTCCGCAATTACGCCCGGGCGGACATCGAGCCCTGCCCGGGCATTACCGTACTGTACGGCGACAACGCGCAGGGCAAAACCGGCGTGTTGGAAGCGGTAGAGCTTTGCTGTGTCGGGCGGAGCCACCGAACCGCGCGCGACAAAGAGATGATCTTCTGGGATGCGCCCGCCGCGCGGATTACAATATCCGCCCGCAGGACGGACGGCGAACACGAGGTGGACGTGCTCATCCCGCAGGATGCGCCGAAGGAGATCAAGGTTGGCGGGCGGCGCATTTCGCGCTCGGGCGAATTGATGGGGCATATCTACGGCGTGCTGTTTTCGCCGGAGGATTTGCGCATGGTCAAGGACGGCCCCGCCGAAAGGCGCAGGTTCATCGATATGGAGCTCTCCCAGCTCAAGCCGAGCTATTACTACGCGCTGCAAAAATACAACCGCGCGCTCAGGCATCGCGCGGCGCTCCTCAGGGACGCATACGGGAACCCGTCGCTCATGGAAGTATTGCCGGTATGGGACGAACAGCTCGCCCAAAGCGGGGAAACCATCGTCGCCGAGCGGCGCGCCTTTCTCGAAGGACTTGCGGAAGTGGCGCGGGAGATTCACGCCGCCGTTTCGGGCGGAAGGGAAGTGCTCGACCTGCGCTATAAGCCTTCGCCCGCCGAGGGCGGGATTTTGGAGGCGCTCGCAAAGAACCGCGAAAGCGATATCCGCCGCGGCACGACGAGCGTCGGCCCGCACAGGGACGATGTCGTCTTCGCGCTCAACGGCACGGATGCGCGCAGCTACGGCTCGCAGGGGCAGCAGCGGACGCTCGTGCTCTCGCTGAAACTGTCGGAACTGCGCGTCATGCGCGACAGGACGGGCGAATGGCCTGTACTCATGCTCGACGACGTGATGAGCGAACTCGACCCGAAGCGCAGGCGGCAGCTTTTGGAGTACCTCGACGGCGTGCAGACGCTCGTCACCTGCACGGATAAGGACGACCTTGCGGGGATGCAGGTGGGAAAGCTGCTGCGCGTGGAGGGCGGACGCATACAAAGCGAATGAAATAAACCAAATTAAAAAAATACTGCATCAAATCCGCCGAGAAAGATTTGATGCAGTATTTTTATACATTGGCGGATTCGTTGCAGAAAAGCCCATTTCTTCCGCAAAACAAAAAAATCCGAAAAATCGGTAGATTTAACGGAAACGTGTTGACAAAACGCGCTATTTGATGTAGTATAGATAATTGCACCGATATGTGGGTGAGCTGTCTTTTTTTGTCCCCATTCGGGCTTTTTCGGACACCTACCCCTTTCCCCAACACGCTGTATTGTACACCATATGCAGCGGGAATGCAAGAGGGAAAATCGCGAAAACGAAAATTTTTTAAGAAAATTTTTTCACAGGCGTTGTCAGGATAGGAAAGGATGATGGCATCAATGGACGAAACAGCTAAGAGATGCAACGTGCGGGAGCTTCCCGTGGGCAAGCGGACGAGGATGTCCTTTGCCCGCATCGACGAATCGCTTCCTGTTCCGGATCTGATCGAGGTGCAGAAGAACTCGTATCAGCGCTTTCTGAACGAGGATTTGCGCGAGGTTCTGCGCGACGTGTCCCCGATCACGGACTACAGCCAGAGCCTGATCCTCGAATTTGTGGATTATTCGCTGAACGACCCGCCCAAGTACGATGAGGACAAGTGCAAAGAGCGCGACGCGACGTATGCGCGCCCGCTCAAGGTCACCGTGCGCCTGACCAACACCGAAACGCACGAGATCAAAGAGAGCGAAGTCTTCATGGGCGACTTCCCGATCATGACCGACCACGGCACCTTCATCATCAACGGCGCAGAGCGCGTCGTTGTCAGCCAGCTTGTCCGCTCCCCGGGCGTGTATTACGCCAAGACGATCGACAAGACCGGCACGAACCTGTTTTCGTGCACCATCATCCCCAACCGCGGCGCGTGGATCGAATACGAAACGGATTCCAACGGCGTTTTGTACGTGCGCATCGACAGAGCCCGCAAAATTCCGATGACGGTGCTTTTGCGCGCGCTCGGTTTTGAGACGGACGCGCAGCTCGTCGATATGCTGGGCGAGGACGAGCGCGTCTCCGCGACGATCGCGAGAGACCCCACCACCGAAGACCACGGCAGGAGCCGCCGCGACCAGGCGATGATCGAAATTTACAACAAGCAGCGCCCGGGCGAGCCGCCCTCCGTCGAATCCGCAACGAGCCTGATCCATTCGCTGTTTTTCGACCCCAAGAGGTACGATCTGGCGAAGGTCGGCAGGTATAAATACAACAAAAAGCTCGCCGTTGCGCGGCGCATCGCTGGGCGCGTCGCCGCGGAAGACGTTGCGCACCCCTATACGGGCGAAATCCTCGTCGAAAAGGGCGCCGTCATCTCGCAGGCGCTCGCGGAGAGGCTGCAAAACGCCGGCGTGAACGAAGTCGTCATCGAGGCGGACGAGGGGCTCCCCGTCAAGGTCATCGGCAACCGCTTCGCGTTCTTCCGCCCGTTCATGGAGGAATACGACCCCGAGCTGCTCGCGCAGTACGACGAGGAGCAGGTCTCCTTCCACGAGCGCGTGCACATCCCGACGCTCCTTTCGGTCATCCGGCAGGTGCGCGACGGAAACGGCACCTTCACGCAGCTGCTCAAGGAGAGCGCGTCCGAGCTCGTGCCGAAATACATCCTCGTGGACGACATCGTCTCCTCCGCGAGCTATCAGGTGGGGCTGTTCCACGGCATCGGCAATGTGGACGACATCGACCACCTTGGCAACCGCCGCCTGCGCAGCGTGGGCGAGCTCTTGCAGAACCAGATTCGCGTGGGCATGGCGCGCCTGGAGCGCGTTGTCAAAGAGCGCATGGCGATCCAGGATCTGGACAAGGTGCGCCCGCAGGACCTCATCAACATCCGCCCCGTTTCCGCGGCGATCAAAGAGTTTTTCGGCAGCAGCCAGCTGTCCCAGTTCATGGACCAGCCGAACCCGCTCGCCGAGCTCACGCATAAGCGCCGCCTGTCCGCGCTGGGCCCCGGCGGTCTGAACCGCGACAGGGCGTCCTTCGCGGTGCGCGACGTGCACTATTCGCACTACGCGCGCATCTGCCCGATCGAGACGCCTGAAGGCCCGAACATTGGCCTGATCGGCTCGCTCGCAACCTATGCCCGCATCAACGAATACGGCTTCATCGAGGCGCCGTACCGCTATATCGACCCCGAGACGCACATCGTCACCGATGAAATCCGCTACATGACGGCGGACGAGGAAGACCTGTACGTCATCGCGCAGGCAAACGAGGAGATCGGCGAGGATGGGCGGTTCGCTCGCCCGCGCGTCACCGTGCGCTTCCGCGAAGAGATTATTCAGGTGGACGCGGATCAGGTGCACTATATCGACGTGTCCCCGCGCCAGCTCATTTCCGTTGCGACGGGCATGATCCCGTTCC
>CAYFRC010000043.1:0-11218 GCA_964345325.1 uncultured Oscillospiraceae bacterium | reverse complement strand
GTCATTTACAGCTTGATGATCCAGTCGAACGCGTCTGCGGTGCGGCCCCACTGGATACCCGTGAGCGTATCGTAGAGCTTCTGCGTGATCGGGCCGATCTTTCCGCCGCCGAGCTCGACGGTCTTCCCATCCCAGCAGAGCTGCCCCACGGGCGATACGACGGCAGCCGTACCCGTGCCGAACGCCTCCTGCAGGTGCCCGTTCTCCGCCGCCTCGAACACCTCCGCGATGGAGATCTTCCGCTCCTCGACGGGGATGCCGAGCGTGGGCGCGAGCTTCAGGATGGAATCCCTCGTGCTGCCCGCCAGGATCGAGCCGTTGAGCGCGGGGGTGACGATCTTGCCGTCGATCACGAACATCATGTTCATGGAGCCGACTTCTTCCACGTACTTCTGCTCCACGCCGTCCAGCCACAGCACCTGGTCGTAGCCCTTTTCGTGCGCAACCTCGCCCGCCTTGAGGGATGCCGCGTAGTTGCCCGCCGTCTTGGCAAAGCCGAAGCCGCCGCGCACAGCGCGGACGTATTTGTCCTCGACAAAGATGCCCACCGGCGAGAGTCCCTTCGGATAATACGAGCCCACCGGCGACAGGATGATATAAAACGCATAGGTGTACGATGCCCTCACGCCCACGCTCGCGTCCGTCGCGATGATGGTCGGGCGGATGTACAGGCTCGTTCCCTCCGCGTGCGGCACCCAGTCCTTTTCGATCTCAATCAGCTTCGTGAGCCCCGCCATGGCGACCTCGACATCGAACTGCGGGATCGAGAGGCGTTGAAGCGCTCAAAGTTGTCCCTCGGGCGGAAGGGCTGCAAGCCTCCGGCCGCACGGCGATAGCACTTCAGCCCCTCGAAAATGGTCTGCCCGTAGTGCAGCACCATCGTCGCGGGGTCCATGGAAAAGGGTTCATACGGCTGCACCCTCGGGTCGTGCCAGCCGTTCTCCCTATCGTAGTTCATGATGAACATATAGTCCGTGAAGATTCTGCCGAAGCCGAGCTTCGTCTCGTCGGTGGGCTTCGCCTTGAGCTGCTCCGCTTTAATAAACCGGATTTCCTGCATACAATTCAACTCCCATCAGTATTTATGTATAAGTATACGAAGGTGCGTGCGCCGTTTCAAGCGCTATTCCGTTATTTCTTCTTCCTTCCACGCCATGAAGAGCTCTTCCGCCTCTATCGGTTCGACGGTTCCGTCCGTCGCCGCGAGAAGCCCCTGCGCGAATTCTTCCGCATCGCTCGATTTTACGAGCAGGGATATCGTCACGGAGACGGTGAATTCCTTGTCCTCGACGACGACGCACTGCCCCTTCAGGTAGTGCTCGACGATGCCGAGCATCGCGTAGTCGCAGCCGAGCAGCAGTCGCTTGGTCGGGTGCATTGTGCCCACGCCCGAGGCGTTGAGCGCCGCCGCTGCGCCCTGCGAATACGCGCGCACGAGCCCGCCCGCGCCCAGGAGGATGCCGCCGAAATACCGCGTCACCACGACGCAGCAGTTCGTCACCTCCCGCGCCTTCATGACCTCGATGATCGGCATGCCCGCCGTGCCCGACGGTTCGCCGTCGTCGCTGTAGCGCATGATGCCCATGTTGCTGCCGATGATATACGCAAAGCAGTTGTGCGTGGCATCCTTGTGCTTTGTGCGAATTTCGTTCAGGAAGGCGAGCGCCTCTTCCTCCGTCTCAGCAGGCGCGCCGTAGCCGATGAAGCGCGATTTGTTGATGACAAATTCCTCGCTGCCCCGCGCTGTCAATGTTTTGTAGGGCTTGAGACTCATTCCGCGAGCACCAGAATGTGGTAGGTCTTTTTGCCCTTGCGAAGGAGAAGCCCCTCGCCCCGAAGCATTTCTTCCGTCACCGTCATGGAGACATCCGTTACCTTCTCATCGCCTATGTAGATGCCGCCCTGCTCCACGCTCTTGCGCGATTCGCTGTTGGACTTGCACAGCCCCGAAAGCGTGATGAGCGTGGTGAGCCGCGCGTCCTTTTCCAACTGCCCGCGCGTAATCTCGGTCGTCGGGACGCTCTCGCCCACGCCGCCGCCGCCGAACAGCTGCTCCGCCGTCTGCCGCGCCTTCGCCGCCTCTTCCTCGCCGTGGATGAGCTTTGTCACCTCAAACGCCAGCGTGCGCTTCGCCTCGTTGATCGCGGCGTCCTTGAGCGCGCCGAGCCGCTTCACCTCGTCCATCGGAAGGTACGTCAAAAGCGCGAGGCAGTTTTCGACATCCGCATCGTCGATGTTGCGCCAGTACTGGTAGAAATCGTAGGGGGACGTGCGTTCCGCGTCGAGCCACAGTGCGCCCTTTTCGGTCTTGCCCATCTTGCGCCCGTCGGAAGTGAGAAGGAGTCTGAACGTCAGCGCGAACGCGCTCTTTTGCTCCTTGCGGCGGATGAGGTCCGCGCCGGAGAGCATGTTGCTCCACTGGTCCTGCCCGCCGGTCTGTAGGATGCAGCCGTATTTATAAAACAGCTCCAAAAAGTCGTACGCCTGCATGAGCATGTAGTTGAATTCGAGGAAGGTCAGCCCGCACTCTAGCCGCTGCTTGTAGCAGTCCGCCGTCAGCATGCGGTTGACGGAGAACAGCGCGCCGATGTCGCGCAGGAAATCGACGTAATTGAGCTGCAAAAGCCAATCGGCATTGTTGACGATAATCGCGCCGTTGGGCTTCGATTCGTCAAAATCCAAAAAGCGCGCCATCTGCTTCTTGATGCTCGCGACGTTTTCCGCAATCTGCTCGCGCGTCATCATTTTGCGCATATCGCTCTTGCCCGAGGGGTCGCCGATCATCGCGGTGCCGCCGCCGATCAGGACGATCGGCTTGTGCCCCGCCTTTTGCATGTGCGACATCGCCATGATCGGGATGTAGTGCCCGATGTGCAGGCTGTCCGCCGTCGGGTCGAAGCCGTTATAGAATGTAATGGGAGTTCCGGAAGCGAACGCCGCCTCCAGCTCCTCCTCAAAGGTGATCTGCGAGACGAAGCCGCGCTCCCTGAGTGTATCGAGTACCGAGCCCATGTTTACCCCTCCATCGTCTTTTCGATTACGCTTTTGAGCCTGTCCATGCCCTGTTCGATCGCCGCCGGCTCGCTGTTGGAGAAATTGAGCCGCAGCATGTTCCTGCGCCCGCCGTCGAAATAGAAGTGCGTGCCGGGGACGTAGGCGACGTTTTGCTCGACCGCGCGCTGCAGCATGTCGCAGGCATCGCATTCCTCGGGCAGCGCCGCCCAGACGAACAGCCCGCCTTCGGGCGTCGTGTGGCGAACGCCTTGCATTTCGCCCAATTTTTGCAGCATGAGGTCGAGCTGCCTGTGGTAATTCGCGCAGATTTTGTCGAGATGCGCGGGTACAAGGTTATTTCTGAGGTACAGATCGACGATCGCCTGGTTGAGTAGGGGCGAATGCACGTCCGCGCTCTGCTTGCCGACCACCATTTTTCGCATGAGCACGGGATCGGTCACGACCGCGGCGCCCACGCGAAGCCCCGGCGAGATGAGCTTGGAAAAGCTCCCCAGGTAGACCACGCAGCCGACCTCGTCATACGACTTGATCGCAGGCTGCGCCTCGCCGCGGTAGCGCAGGTCGCGGTACGGGTCGTCCTCCGCGATTACGACGTTGTGCCTGACCGCCATGTCGTACAGCTTTTTGCGCCGTTCGGGCGCGAGCGTCACGCCCGTCGGGTTTTGGAACGTCGGGATGACGTACATCAGTTTCGGGCGGTGTTTGACGATCATCTCTTCCAGTTCGTCGTCTACCTTGAGCCCGTTATCGTCCGTGGGCATCGCGACCATCTTCGCCTGATAGGTGTTGATCGCCTGCAGCGCGCCCAGAAACGTCGGGCTTTCGACGAACACGACATCCCCCGGAGATACGAGCGCCTTCAGCAGGAGATCGAACGCCTGCCCGGAGCCCTGCGTCGGCAGCACCTCGTTCGGCTGCGCGGAAAAGCCCATGCGCGTCAAAAACTGCGCGTAGCTCTCCTTAAAGGGCGCAAAGCCCTCGGTCGCGCCGTACTGCAGAAGCGTCGTGCCGTGTTTTGCGAGCGCTTCCTTCGCCAGTTCTCCGATCACGTCCGGCTCCAGCGCGCTGTTTGCGGGGTTGCCGCCCGCAAAGGAAATCATGCCGGGCTTTCCCAGCAGATGGAAAATTTCGCGGATCGCGCTGCCGGTAATCGCCGCCATGTGCGGCGCGATCAGCCTTTCGGAAAATGACTGCATATTGTATTCCTCCTTACAAAAACGCCCTCCCCTCATTGGGGGAAGGCGAAAATCGCGGTACCACTTCCGTTCGCTCTATAAAAATATAAAGCCTCTCCGCGCGGTATCGGGCGCATCCGGCGCGGGCTACTCCGTTCCCCCGCGCGGCTCAGGGCTGTATTTCGCCAACGGCGCGTCCGCCCTCTCGCACCAAGTGAGGGCTCTCTGCGGGTTCGCCGCCGAAAGGCTACTTCGTCCCTTCATCGCACACATCATATAGTAATAAAATAACACGCCTTACTGCCGTTGTCAACCCGCCGCGAAACTTTAACGTTTCGACGGCTATACGCAGAACCGATATACCGTTATAAAGTGCAGCACGGTTCCCGCCAGCACGAACACGTGAAAGAGCGTGTGCATATACCGAATGCGCATTTTCTTTCCGATGCCGTACAGCACCGCGCCGATCGTATACGCCACGCCGCCGCCCAGAAGGTACCGCAACCCCGTCCGCGTAATCGCCTCCACGGTCGGCTTGAAGGCGAAGACGACCGTCCATCCCATCAGGATATAGCACGCCATGGAGAGCTTGCGGAATTTGTGGTGATCGATCGCCGTGAATACTGCGGCGATAATGCCGATTCCCCACACGACGCCGAACAGCGTCCACCCGATCGCGGGCGACATCTCGCGAATCGGCCCCAGCACGATGGGCGTATAGGTGCCGCCGATCAGAAGGTATATCGAGCAGTGGTCTATCACCTGCATGACCTTTTTTGCCATGCCCGCAGGCATCCCGTGGTACACGCTCGACATGGTGTACAGAAGCAGCATCGACGCGCCGTAGATCGCCGCGCCGACGATGCGATAGCCGTTTTGCCCCAGTGCCGCGCGGACGACGCACAGCACCAGCGCAACGACGCCGAACACCGCACCCACGGTATGCGTGACCATGTTCGCGATTTCCTCGCCCTTTGTATAGTCCGGCAGCGCGCGATCTGCCAATTTCGTTCTCGTCAATATCGTTTCCTCCCGAATGGAAATACTCCTATATATATGATACCATCGCACGGGGAGTGTTGTCAATGCGCGCAATTCCGACATTTCGACGAAGAATATGGCGGAAAAAAGGCTATGGATTGCAATCTATCTCCATCATACACAGCGCAAACCGCTGCACTTTTTGAAATAATAACCCTTGTCCATACGAATATGCAGTATCGTGCAGGCACCTTGCAAGCAAGCGCCTTGTGCAGTATAATACAACTGCACACAAACAGATGTTTTCGCGGGAGGCGGGGCAAACATTTCTACAACGGAGGTGCGCCACAAATGCAGTATTCCATCGATCGTAAGGACAGGGATATTTTGCGGGAACTCGCATCACAGCTTCGCCTTGAGGCGGAAAAGCCCGTTCAAGACGCGAAGCGGAAGCTCTGGACGCTCCACAACGACCTGAAGACGAACCGGCCGCTCATCTTCTGCGACCCCGAAAACGGCTGGCACGAAATCATCACGCAGGACATGCTGCGCTGCGAGGGCGAACTCGCCCGCAGTTGGGAATGGTTTCTGCGCAGGCAGCTGTTTACCGCGCAGAAGATGCTGGACGATGTCGTCATAGACCCCGTGTTCAACGTGCCGTTGGTCACAGGAGATACCGGTTGGGGCGTCAAAATCGAGCGCGTCGGCGGGGAAAACAACGGCGCCTACCGGGTAAAGCAGGCTATCGAAGCATACGAGCGCGATTTTGAAAAGGTGCATTACCCGCAATACACGGTGGATTATGCGGCGTCCGACGCCCTCTTTTCGGCGGCAGCGGAAGTGTTTGACGGCATCCTCGATGTGAAAAGATACCACGCTTGGTGGTGGACGCTCGGCCTAACCGCGCAGTTCATCGACCTTCGCGGGCTGGAGAGCTTCATGTACGATTTGGTCGACGAACCCGAATGGGTGCATCGGTTGATGGAGCTTTTGTGTACGGGCGCGCTCAACAAGATGGAGCGCCTCGAAAAAGAAGGGCTGCTCTTTCAGAACGTCGGCAATTTCTACATCGGCTCCGGCGGCTTCGGCTTCACCGAACAGATACGCCCTGTGGAGCCGGGCAAAGTCTCCCCCATGGACATGTGGGGCTTTGTCGAAAGCCAGGAAACCGTCGGCATATCCCCCGAAATGTACGGCGAATTCATCTTTCCGTATCACAAGCGCATCGCGGAACGCTTTGCCCTGAATTGCTTCGGCTGCTGCGAGCCCTACGACCTGCGATGGAAGTATGCCAAATCTCTTCCGAGGCTGCGCCGCGTGTCCTGCTCCCCCTGGTCGGATCGAAAAATGACGGAGCAAAACCTCGGAAAGGACTACGTCGCATCGCTCAAGCTCAATCCGTCGCCACTCTCGAGACCGACGATGGATGAGAACTTTGTGAGGCTCCAGCTGCGGGAGGCGCTGGAGGGCGCAAAGAACTGCATCCCGGAAGTCGTCATGAAGGACTGCCATACCATCGGCAACAACCCGAATAATCCCGTCCGCTGGGTGCAGATCGCCAGAGAAGAAATCGATCGGGTGTTTGGCTGAGGGAAGGCGCCGCCTACAGGAAAAGTTTTACTTTGAGCCGCCGCTCGAATTTCGCCAACCGAATATGCTCCTCGCGGCAGGCCTGTGCGCCTGCCGATTTTTGCGTCCTTTGATAGCGTTTTTTCGGTATGCGTTTGCCCTGTGTTTGGAAACGGTATGCTACAAAAACGGCAGAAACACCGCCAAACCCCTTATCTTTCGGAGTGAAGTTGAATCTTCACTTTGGGCGGTGTATAATACCGCTTGTGGAATGAAGCAATCCACAACGGAATCTGTCGCGCGCAAATTCGATCGATAGGATTCCGAACCATCGATTCAAAAGGGAGCTATTTTCGTATGTCGGAAGAAACCATCCGTCGCAAACGCCACCTGTCGTCGTTTCAGATCATCATCCTGGGTTTTGCGGGCGTCATCCTTACCGGTGCGCTGGTGTTGATGCTGCCCATATCCTCCGCAGTCGGAAGCGTAACGCCGTTTCATGAGGCGCTGTTCACATCTACATCCGCCGTATGTGTCACGGGGCTCGTGGTGCGCGATACGGGCAGCCATTGGTCCACATTCGGGCATGCGGCAATCATTACGCTCATTCAGATCGGCGGACTCGGCGTGGTGACCGTGGTCGCCTCGTTCGCCCTGCTTTCCGGGCGGAAAATCTCGCTGATGCAGCGCAGCACCATGCAGGACGCCATTTCCGCGCCAAAGGTCGGCGGCATCGTGCGGCTCACGCGGTTCATCCTGCGGGGAACGCTCTTGATGGAACTTTCGGGCGCACTGCTCATGATGCCCGTGTTCTGCCGCGACTATGGGTGGCGCGGCGTGTGGATGGCGGTGTTCCATTCGATTTCGGCGTTTTGCAATGCCGGGTTTGACACCTTGGGGCGAAGCGACAATCTCTATCCTTCGCTGACGACATATGTGGGGAACCCCATAATCAACATCGCGATCATGCTTTTGATCATCATGGGCGGCATCGGCTTTCTGACGTGGGACGACATCTACGCGAATCGGCTGCACATAAAGCGCTACCGCATGCAGAGCAATGTCATCCTCGTCACGACCGGGTGTTTGATCCTGTTTCCCGCGCTGTTCTTCTTTTTTGCGGATTTTTCGAACCTGCCTTTGGGGGAGCGGCTGCTCGCGTCCTTCTTTCAGTCCGTCACGCCGAGAACGGCGGGCTTCAATACCGTGAACCTTCCCGCCATGACGAGCGCATCGCAGGCGATCATGATCGTTCTGATGCTGATCGGCGGTTCGCCCGGCTCCACCGCGGGCGGCATGAAGACGACGACCATTGCCGTGCTCATCGCAAACGCCTTTGCCTTGTTCCGGCAGCGGGAGGACGCGCAGCTCTTCGAGCGCAGGATCGATGGCGGGGCAATCAAATCCGCCGCGACCATTCTGGCGATGTACATTGCGCTGTTTTTCGGCGGCGCGCTCTTTATCAGCGCGTTTGACGGCCTGCCGATGTCCCAATGCCTGTATGAGACGGCGTCGGCGGTCGGAACGGTGGGGCTCACGCTGGGCATCACGCCGAATCTTTCGGTCCCGTCGCAGGCGGTTTTGATACTGCTCATGTACTTGGGGCGCGTGGGCGGGCTGACGTTCATCTATGCGGCGCTGCCCGGCAAAAAACAAGGCGCGGCGAAACTGCCGCAAGACAGAATCACCATAGGGTAAAAGGAGAAAATCATCATGAAGAACATCTTATTGATCGGCGTGGGGCATTTCGGCTTCAACATCGCCGTGCAGCTGGCGAAGCTCGGCCATGAGGTCATGGCGGTGGATACGGATGAGGCGCGCATCAACGAGGTCATGCCGTATGTGACGAATGCGCAGATCGGCGACAGCACCAACGAGGAGTTTCTGCGCTCGCTTGGTGTCGGGAATTTCGACGTGTGCATCGCCGCAATCAGCGGTAGCTTCCAGAACTCGCTGGAAACGACATCGCTGCTCAAGGAGCTGGGCGCGAAATGCGTCGTGGCGCGCGCCGAGCGCGACGTGCAGGAGAAGTTCCTGCTGCGAAACGGTGCGGATTACGTGGTCTACCCGGAAAAGCAGGTCGCAAAGTGGGCGGCGATTCGCTTTACCGCCGATCATATCTTCGACTACATAGAGATCGACGACCAGAACGCCATCGTCGAAGCGCAGGTGCCGGAAGCATGGGCAGGCAAGAGCATCGGCGAACTCGACGTGCGCAAGAAATACGGCGTAAACATCCTCGGCATCAAGCGCGCGGGAAAGACGAATGCGACGGTCACGCCGGAAACGGTGTTGACAAAGGACGGGCTGATTCTGGCCTTTGGCGAGCACAAAGCGCTGCAGAAGTGCTTTCGGTTCTGCTATCTTTGAGAACTGCACAAAAAAGCGCGGAAGGGCATACATGTGCCCTCCGCGCTTTTTTGTCGGGATTGCCTGTGGCATAGCGGTGCTGTTTGTGTTATACTGTGTGCAGAGAGAAGCATACGCGCCTATGGAAACGGGGGGATGCGCTTGAAAACGGCGATCGTGTACTACTCCAAACACCACGGAAATACCAAGAAGCTGGCAGAGGCCATCGCGGCGGAGAACGATGTGCACCTGATCGATGTAACGGTGCAACGAACGGCGGACTTAACGCCCTACGACCGCATCGGCTTTGCATCCGGCATATACTACGGCAGCTTTGCGAAGCAGGGTCTGGCATTTGCACGGGAGTGCCTGCCGGAAAAGAAGGACGTGTTCTTTCTCCAAACCTACGGCATTTACCAAAATAGGTATTTGAATGCCATCCGCGACATCGCGCGGGAAAAGGGTTGCAACGAGCTTGGCGCATACGGGTGCCCGGGCTTTGATACCTTCGGCCCGTTCAGGCTGATCGGCGGCGTCGCGAAGGGGCATCCGACGGAGCAGGAAATCAAAGGCGCGGCGGAGTTTTACCGCCGCCTGTGAGGAGGCATCGGCATGGAATTCAAGGAACTCATTTTCGCCCGCAGAAGCGTAAGAAACTATGCATCCGCGATACCGCATGAGGACTTGGTGGCGATCCTGAAAGCGGCGCAGCAGGCGCCGTCGTGGAAGAACCAGCAGACGTCCCGCTGCTATGCGGTGGAAACGCCGGAAGTGCTCGAGAATCTGCGCGAAGCGGCGCTCCCGCCCTTCAACGACAAAAACTCGAAAAACGCGACCCTCATCGTGACGACCTTCGTCAGAGACGTTGTCGGCTTCACGGACGGCGCGCCCGTCAACGAAGTGGGCAACGGCTGGGGCGCGTACGATTTGGGGCTGCACGACGCCTATTTGGTGCTCGCTGCAAAGGATTTGGGCTATGACACGCTGATTATGGGAATCCGCGACGCGGATGCAATCCGAAAAGTGCTCGGCATCCCGGAAAACGAGGCGATCATGTCCGTGATCGCCGTGGGAAAGCGCGGCGCGGAGCCCGCCGCAAGGCCGAGAAAAGCTTTGGACGAAGTAGTCAAATTCTTCTGACGCTGCCGAAAACGATTCCTCAGAAAAAAGAGATAGGATACGCGAAAGCACTTTCTGTACGAAACAACGAAGTCCGGCACTTTGTATACAAGCGCCGGGCTTCACATGGTTCTGTCAATTTTGGGACAGCGAACGCCGCCGCTAAAAAGCAGGCAGCACTGCTTCCCACATCGTTTCGGCGGCGCGCTGTTTGATTTGCAGCGCTTCCGCTTCATTTTCAGCCGGAGCGACGATTTCCCTGCTCGCTCCGTCTTCCGTTTTCAGCCGGATATATACCCACTGCATATCTCCCGAAGATACGAAGTAGCCGAGCGACATATAACCCTCTTCCTCGCCCCAATATGTCAGGAAGCTGACATTGCCCTTTTTCATCATCGTATCTATGGATTTTTCACCGCGCGTCCGTTCATCGATTGAAATCTCAAATTTCCCGAAGTAGCCGTCCGTTTTGAAAAGATAGTCGTACTTTGTGCCGTCTATCGCGATTGTGCAGGTTTCCGCCTCCTTGCCGGCACCGTCTGCCAGCACATAGCCCGTGAGGTTTCAGGTGATTCTCCATGGAAAAGGAAGAACGCATACCGCAGCTATGAGTATCACCGCGAGAATCCATAGCTTTTTATTCATTGTAGAACCCTCCTTGCAGACTATACACGTTGCTCTTTCTCAGGGATGACCTTGTATCATATGAAAGCCGTTTTTCCCAAACCGTAGTATACAGTATGCAAACATACATTCGGCGACACGCCCGCTAAGAGTCCGTTAAAAAATATGTGAAACATGACCAAATTTGCCGGAGAAAGGCCTCCCGAAGAACCGTCACTGCGAAAATACCGCACGAAGCCTCTTGCGCATCGCACTGCGGATGGGATATAATCAAGACATAAACAAGCGAGTTCATCGGCGATATTCGAAACATAGCCGTGTAAAAAGGCACCTTGATTGCGACGGAGAATATGATACCGCGAAGGCGCCAAAGGCACGAGTGGAGT
>CAYFRC010000042.1:7595-11240 GCA_964345325.1 uncultured Oscillospiraceae bacterium | reverse complement strand
TTGTCCACCTGTACGACCTGTTCTTCAATCGACATATTTTTATGGATGATTCCGATGCCGCCCTCGCGCGCCACGGCGATCGCGAGCCTCGCGTCCGTCACCGTATCCATCGCCGCGCTTACGAGCGGAATGTTCAGGCGCAGCCCCTTCGTGAGCGTAACCGAAAGATCCACATCGCGAGGCACGACATCGCTCTTCTGCGGTACGAGCAGCACATCGTCAAAGGTGAGCCCTTCGCGGATATTCCCAAGCATGGCTGTCTTCCTCCCATCTCGAATTTCTGATTGCAGAAAGTATACCATTTTGCAGGGTTTCTTTCCAGTATTGCTCCGTTAAAATTCAAACATCCTACCGTAACGCATGTGTTCTGCCGGCGTCTCAGTCCCAGTCGCCGCCCTCGTAATAATCGTCCTCGTCCACGGTCTTTTCTGCGGGCAAAAGCGGCACCTTCGATGTCTTCAGCCGCTTTTCGATGGAGCGCGATTTCTTCGCCGCATCCTCGATGCTCTCCGTCGCCTGCCGAAGGCGCTTTTGCGTCTTGACGAGCGCCTCCGCAAAGGAGGAAACGTCGCTCCGCACGCCGGATAGCACCTCGTCCTTTTCGCTCTCGGCGCGCAGCGCCTGAAATCCCATGCGGATGCTGCTTAACAGCGCGTGCAGCGTCGTGGGCCCTGCAAGCGTCACGCTGTGGCGCCTGCTGAGCGCTTCCGCCAGCGACTTCCTTCGGAGCGCTTCGGCGTACAGCCCCTCGCTCGGCAAGAACAATACCGCAAACGGCGTGGTCTTGGGCGGCAAAATGAACAGCCTTTCGATGCGTTCCGCCTCGCGAAGAAGGCTCCGCTCGAGCTCCTCCCCCGCTTCCTCCACCGCGAACGTATCGCCATCGTCCAGCGCGTCGAGCAGCCGCTCATACGCCTCCTGCGGGAAATACGCCTCAATGGGCAAAAGCGTCATTGCGCGGCCGGTTGCGGGGAGGCACAGCGCGTAGTCGCACACTTCCTCGCCGCCGGAAATATCTGCATCCTTTTCGTACTGCCCGGGCGAGAGCACCTGCTCGAGGAGCGCGCCCAACTGCATTTCGCCGATCATCCCCCGGCTCCGCGCGCCGCCGTGCAGCGTTCTGCGCAGATCCGCCATGCCCGTTTCGAGCTTTTCCATGTTCTTGAGAGAATCCGCGAGGGCATCGATCTGCCCGCGCAATTCCGAAAGCGCGTCCGCATTCGAAATCGATTCGCGGATGGAGGAGAGCGCATCGCCCGATTGCAGCTGCGCGCTTGCAATCTCTTCCACATTCTGCGAAAGGCGCGCGATATCCATGGCGAACTTATCCAGCTGCCCCTGCTGCGAGCGCGCCGTTTCGGACAGCGCGCGCGAAATCGCCGACAGGACGGACTCGATGTTTTCGGTCTGCTCTTTTCGGTCTCTCGCCTCCAGATCGCGCTGCACCTGCTGCGCCTGCACGAGCTGCTGCCCGAAGGCGCTCTCCGCCCTTTCCAGGCGCTCCAAGAGCTTTCCCTCACACAGAGAGGCGCGGCGCGCGATAAGCACGACGGCAATCATAAGCACGACTATAGCCGCCAAAAGGAGCGTGGTCGGCTCCAAAAGCATGTTGAAGAACGATTCCATACCTACCTCACGCCGTCTCGCCCTGATAGGAGACAAGGGTCGCTTCGATAACGCCGTCGATGGAATTCAAGTTGGAGAGCAATTGATCGCCCTTTTCGGTTCGAATCTCATAGACCATCTCAAAGCGCTGCGGTTGCGCCGTCTGGCTCTTGAGGCGCTGTTTGCGCACGGCCTTGGATGTCAACGCGCGCGCCACTTCCCGCTCCGCGCCGCGCTCGCCGCGAACGACCAGAAGATAGCAGTCCGCACCGCGAAAGCCGAGGCGCGCCATCAGGAAGATGCACGCAGCAATCAGAACCACCGCTACAACCGCAAGGAAGTACTGCCCCGCGCCCAAGAGAATGCCCATCGTCAGCGCCCAGAACATATATGCCGTGTCGAGCGGGTCCTTTACCGCCGTGCGGAACCGAACGATTGAAAGCGCGCCGACCATGCCCATGGAGAGCGCGACGGATTCGCGGATACACATGACGACGGGTGCCGTGATGAGCGTCATCAAAATGAGGGTCATGCCGAAACTCGCGCTGTACATCACGCCGCGATAGTTCATGCGGTACACCCAGTAGATGAAGATGCCCACGCCGAACGCGAGCAGCGTCATCATCAGGACCGTCGGCGCGGATGCCACGGTGACGGACATATTGGAAAAATCGAGTTTGTTCATGGGGTAATCCTCCTCGCAATCGTTATCAAAGTTCGTGCATTCTGCAGAGCGTGTATTTGGAAACCGCCAGCCTGTCCGCGCGCGCCGTAGACAAAAGCGGCATGATGAAATCCGGAAGGTACGAATCGTATTTGACCTCCATCACCTGCGTGAGCGGCGGGAGCACCGCCACGCGCGGAAAGTTCCCGTCGAAGAGATTCGTTTCGTACAGCCCCGTGGCAATGCGCCTGTCAAACGTCACGCGCGTATGCTCCGCAGGATGCAGGAACGCCTCCCTGTCGTATTCGACGATCACGCGCGGCGCCATGCGGGCGCCCATCATGTGCGCGTAAAAATCTTGCGCAACGGGGGAATCCATCGAGCGGAGCGGCGACAACTCCCCCTGCAACAGGCGATCCGCCGCACGGCGGGAAAGCCGCACGGACTGTTTTGCGATGCGGTCGCCCCTTTTCTGCTTGCGCTCCAGATAAATTACATCATCGCGCCCGTTGTAGATGCGTATGCGGTATTTTTCGCGGTCCTTTACGCCGTCTATCTTGTCGTAGAGCGCGGAATCCGTCAAGTCGTCGAAATATACGCTGCGAACGCCGTATTCGCCGTTTTTGCCCGCGTTTTCGTCCCGCCGCAGGAACCTCGCAAGCTTTTCGGATAGCGCGGCGGCGGCGAAATCCGAAAGCAGAAATTTGATTTCGTGCCGATCCTGAAACGCCCTGTCCAATGCGCGCACTCCCCTCTGCCAAATTCTACATATCCAAAAGTTCCATCAGCTCCGCAAAATACCGGCGCATAGCCTCTTTCCCCATGCCGGTCTTGCCGCTGATGTGTCCGAGAAAGAGTTGAGGCCTTATCGCGACGCGCTTTTTGAATAGGTCGATCTGCCCCTTCCACTTTTTCATCGAGCCGCCCCACTTTTCAAACTGCTGCGGCATCTCCGGTATCAGCACCTCTACCCATTCGTCGACCCTGGCGTTGATCGCATCGGGCGTCCAATCGGTAGACATGTACCTGTTGAGCTTGCGGAAGAATTTTTCCCGAACCGCATCGTTTTTCATGAGCGCGCGGATGATGGTGTTGTCGTATTTGTTGCCCGAGCCCGCGCCGGTCTCGTTCAGCCAGCGGCGGTAGGAATTCGTATCGTCGTACACGAAGGACGTGTCCATGTCAAAGAGGATCCAGCGCCAGCGGTTGTCGCCCTGCGTGCTCCGATAGCGCTTGACGTTCAGCAGGTCTGTATTGCCGGTGAACATCTGCACGGCGACATAGTCCAGATAATTGTCGATATCGATGATCGAATCGATGTATTCGACCTTTGCGTCTGTATCCGCGCCGTTCTTCTTGACCCACGCTGTGAGTTC
>CAYFRC010000042.1:3817-7585 GCA_964345325.1 uncultured Oscillospiraceae bacterium | reverse complement strand
ATCGTCCGAGCCCTGCAGCGTGTTGCTGTTCGCCTTGACGAGGTCGATTTTGTCTTTGTCCGCCCAGCCCATGTGCCGCGCGACGAAATCGGCGTTCGTGCGCTCGCGCATATTGTAGTGCCCCCAGTATTCGCCGTTGAGATAGGCGACCACCGGCTGCACGTCCTGATAGAGGGGCTTCGAATCCGTGTACTGCGAAAGGGAGGTCATCAGCGCATCGCGAAAGCGCAGTTTGTCGCTGTCCTGCCCCGATGCCCGAAGCGTCACGCTGTCGAACACCGTAAAGTCCCTGTTGGGGAAGAGCTTTCCGTCGATCGTCCGCTTTCCGTAGGCGTTGCGCGCGATGAGCTTAAACCCCTTTTGCCCGCGCTGGCGGGAGTACTGCCCCTGCAGGCGGATGCCGATGCCCTGCGAAAAGACCCTCTCCCCGTCTTTGAAGTACTCGGCGTTTGCCGCGCGCTCCCAATCGCGCCAATAGTTATAGGTCGTAAGGCTCGTGCCCTTGCCCTTGACGTAGATGCCGATGTCCTCATCGAACAAAAACTTGGGATCGCTCACGATAGAGACCACGGGGAGCGTGTGGTGAACCCCGATCAGGTACGATTGCGTCCCCACAAGGGAGGGCATGTTCCCGTCCGCAAACGTCGCTGCGCGCAATATCGTATTTCCCGAAATCTCGATCGAATCCGTATAGGCGGGGGAAGCCGCATTCGGCTCGGAAGCGTCCGTCGTATAGCGAATCGTGCCGGAGGGCGCGGAAAGGGACACATGCAGCACCGTACCCTCGTCGTAGATGCCGCCCAGGGTATCGAAGGATACCTCGGGGCATACCGCCGCATAGAAGGTATCGGAATTTGCCGCACCTGCCGTTTGCTTCTCAAAATAAAAAAAGCCGTCCCTACCCGCCACGCGGCCGAAGCTCACGCCGCCCCGCTGCCCCATCATGGGCATGCGGTCGATGAGCGCGCCGTCGGGCGCGGAAAGGGTGATCGTCTCCTGACCCGAAAAGGATATGCGGAAATTGGTTCGGTATTGCTGCTTCTTCACGCTGTATTTGTCCGCGCCGTTGCAGCCGATCGCCAGAAACGCGCCCGCCTCGATCTTTGCGCCCTGCGGAAACTGCCATTTTCGCGGCTGCGTCGGGTCATCCGAAAGCCCAAATCCGGATAAGTCGATGGCGCGATCCGTGGAATTGTACAGTTCCACAAAGTCCATGCCGGCCTTAGAGCTGTTTTGGGCATGCCCGGAGGAGACCGCCTCCCACAGAAACAACCCCGTCGTATTGGCGTTGCGCAGGGTTTTCTCCGCCTGCGCAGCGCCGGATGCGTCGTTCGGGGCGCCAGGGGTCGGCGATTGTTCCTTCGTCCACGTGCCGTCCTTTTTGGACCAGGATACATCCGTCTTCAAAAGCTCGTATTGCGTTCTGTCCGCAACCGCGCCGGAGGCGTCCGTGAGGATCACCGTCTCCCCCTCGCCGTTGAGCTTGAAGGATGCGTGCAGTTCCCCTTCCGTGCGGCCTTCGCCGGAGCAGTAGATAAGGAGATATCCGTGGGGCTCTATGGTCACATCCGGAAAGCGCCACTTGAATAGGTTGCTCTCGTTATCGGACAATCCATAGCCCGAAAGGTTCACCGCTTCGCCGGAGGTATTGTGAATTTCGATCCAGTCGCAAAATACGCCGTCCGCCGTCTTTGCGTACGTCGCGTTTTCCGCCATCATCTCGGAGAGTTCGACGGGGCTGTCGCTCTGCCCGCCGCCGCCCGAAATCGCGAGATAGTTTTCGCTCGTGTTGTGCATGCCGGGCGTGTATTCGTCCGTGACAAAAAATGCGCCCGTGTCCGCCTGCCTCGCGTAGGATTGGTTCGCCCCCATCTCGGGCACGGTAACGGATTCGACGACGGTTCCCGTGGGGTTCATGAGGATTACGCTGTCTCCCGAAGAGGAGAGCTTAAACGGGGCATGGTACGCATACCCCGGCGTGTGTTCGAATCTATCGGAGCAAAATACAATCAGAAACTGCCCGCTTTTGAGCGTCGTCTCGGGAAAGGTGAACACGAGACCCCTGTCCATGCGGTCGGTCAGCATCCAGCCGGTGAGGTCGATATCCTTGGAGGAGGAATTATACAGCTCCACCCAGTCGGAATAGTTGCCCTTTTCGTCCGCGAGGGCAGACCGATTGGACGCCATGCACTCGCTGATGCGCACGCCGCCGCTGTTATTGATCTCCGCGATCGCACTTTCCGTGCCTTTTGACGCTGTCGGAGCCGTGTCGATGCTGTTCTGCAGAAAAAACGCCGCAACCACCGCAAGCACGGCAAGGGGAATCCACAAAAAGCTGCCGAACGCAGCAGGCCGCTTTTTCTTCAAAGCCAATTCGTCACACCTCCGAGAATATTATACACGATTGTCCCCTTCATTGCAACGCTTTTGCGAAAATTGTATTGAATTTACCCCGTTTGTCGATTGCCGGTCGATTGCCAAAGTAAATGCAGGGGTAAACAAAATAGATGCTGCAACGACACATTGCCTTGGGCGATCATTGTCCGCAGTGCATCAGGTAGCGATAGATTTCGTCGTCGCTCATGTCGGGGTATGTTTCCTTCATTCCCTTATAGAGGACGAAGCCGTAGGCAAACGAAATGCGGCAAATGTTCTCGTGTTCTTTGGGCATCGGGTTGGTGAACGTGAATGCCTCATAATCTCCAATATTTTCGAGAGGTACACGCTTTGGATACCAGTTTACCCCCGTCCCTTCTTTCGCGTGAATCTCACCCAGCTGCCGCCTATTTATGAGATATGCGCGTCCATACGCTTTCCCGGGCTTCGATGTATCGAGAAAGCACACCGCGCTGTTTTCCCATGAGCCGCGGCTATAGTTGGAATAGTACATCGAATACGGAATCGATACAGGTACGGATTTAAGCGGAAGCGTTGTATCACTGCAGGGTGCATAGGTTTTTCCGTTGAATTTGCATTCACCGCCGAGGATATAATACTTCAGGCGTTCTTCCAAGAGATTGGAGCCGTATGAAACATACCAAGCGAACTTTTCCTTTTCATAGGGCTGAGCATTGAACGGTATTTCCTGACATCCCGTTACCCTTCGATTGTAGACATACGCGTAAGCGGTTATGCTGCAATCCGACTCGGTTGCGATATTCACCGACGTTCTGACGTAGAGATTCCCCTCGCCCTCGAGGCGGTCGATCTCGGCGAGCCTTCTTGCATCGACGCGATATACCTCGCCCTTGACTTTTCCCTTGCCGGGTACGATTCCCGGATAAGCGCCGATGTCGAACATTCTGTAGCCGTCGAGTACGGCATTGTCGATGATGGGTGCGAGCGGGGAAAGGTATCGCGCGTGAAAGTGCCGTCCAATCATAAGGGTTCCGTAGACAAAGAGAAACTGTGTATTGTCGTGAAGATTCGGGGTGTTGTTCATTTCGTCGTCCTCCTGTTTTTTTGATATCTCTATTATACAGGAGAACGCCTTCGTAAAATATACAACGGGTGCGCCGTTTATCGGTATTTCAGGTCGTCGATGATATATTCAGCATCCTCCGGGCTGCAATCCAATTCTGTACCGTCATCGCAGACGACGCGATAGGCGCCGTTCGCGTAGCGGATTCGGCCTTTCAGCTTTTTTCCTTCCAAGAAGAAGCTGCAGCTTTCCCCGCTCTTCATGAGATACATGAGGATTCCCTCGCGAGATGCCGCCAACTCCGCATCATCGATATACCGAAGTTGTTCGGGCGCATCGGCATATTC
>CAYFRC010000042.1:545-3807 GCA_964345325.1 uncultured Oscillospiraceae bacterium | reverse complement strand
GCATTCGGATTCCCGTCCGCCATGACGCGCGGCATATACACGGTCAGCGCATACGCCTCCGTCAGATTGAGCGGAAGAAAAACAGGATGCAGCGTGGATGTATAGTATTTCTTTCGCCCCCTCTTTTCTTCCGCAATCTGAACGGTCGTTCCCATGACCTCGATCCCGTCGCGAAGTGCTTCGAGGTCCTCCCGCAAAGTCCGCTCGCTCCCGATATTGAATCGCGCCATGATTTCCGCATTCGTATGCGGCTCGTGCAAGAATTTGGCAATCTCAAGCTGTCTTTCAAACGGGTAATCGTAAAACCGAACGCGCGCAAGCTCCGAATCGACAGCGATTCCTTTTTTCCGTGCCAGAAAATCATAGAACGCGAGGGCTATCCTGCGCAGCGTCTCCTTTCGGCTCTTCGTTGCGAGGATATAGCTATCGATGTCTTCTGTGGCGCCGTGCCCGGACAGCTTCGCCCGAAAATTCTTCAGTGTGCGGCTGTCGTTTTTGATTTTGATAGATTCCGGTTTCTGATACCAGAATTCTTCGAAGAGCTTTTTCAGATTTTCGATTTTCATGTACGCTTTCCCCTTTTGACGTACGCTTGCCGTTTCTGAAAGTGTTTTCGGAGTCATCCCTTTGGGTGGTATACCTTCAGGATTCTTTCCGCCGCTTCTTCCGCGCTGATGTCGGAATTGTCCAGCCAGTAGCCGATGCGCGGCGTCCCCTCCATAATGGTGCGCCAAAGCGGCTCTATCTCGTAGCCTCCGTACCCCTTTCTCTGCCGCTTTGCCTCCCGCTTTGTGACCGCCTCGATATTCGGGCAAAGCACTGCTACCTGCAGGGGAAGCCCTTCGAGAAGCAACACCATGTACGGCAGCATTTCGCAGTAGTAATTGTCCTGAATGACCACGTGAAAGCCCGCCTCATAGTAGCTTCGCGCGGCATCCGCAGTCATGCGGTAGCGCAGGCGAAGCTGCGAAAACGCCTCTTCCCCCGCGCCCTCCGCCATGTCTACCCTGCCCGTCACGATCATCCTGCGGAAGATGTCCCCGTCCAAATGCACGCATTTCGGGAGCCTTTCGGCGATCGCCTGTGCGACGGTGGTCTTTCCTGACGCCATGATGCCGGTAATCAGCAGAAGCATCGCTTCGCACCCGCTTTCAGTACTATGGGTTCGTCGTTTTCGCGCAAATCCGCTTCCGTTCCGTCCGGAAGGCCGAGCGAGCAGAGCGCGATTTCGCCCCAGAGCACCTCGAAGGTCGATTTTCCGCCTTCCAGTGTAAACGTGCCCCACGCGCCGTCCGCGGACCAGAAGAAGCTCCCCTCGTTCATCGGCCGGAAGCCGATATAGCCGCGCCGCATGTCGAAGGAAAAGCCCCCATACGTGAGCAACAGCGCGTAGCTCGCCATACTGCGGGCGTAGTTGCTGCCACACTCCATCTCGTTCCACGGATTGCGCAAGGTACCGTCGTAGCGATCGCGAATGCCCTTCACCACGCGCAGACCCTCTGTTTCCATGCCCCGGCGAATCATGTGCGTCGCCGCCTGGTACTCAAAGCCGTGCATCGTCTCCTCCGCATAGGGAATCGGCACGACGGGCTTTTCCGCGCCCTCGGGCCATTCGCAAATCGCGAGCCCCGATTCGTCGTTGACGGAGTAAATGCGGCATGGATTGAAGTGGAACCGCACGGACTCCTTGAAGTTGTGTTTATAGATCGCGCGCAGCGCGGAATCCACATTCTCCTTGTCGAGTATCTCCCCAACGCCCGCGATCTCGCACATCCACTGTCCGAGAACCTGATCGATGATGCAGCCGCCGGCGATCTGGTATTTGATCTGCTGCGCCTCGTCGCTCCAATAGGTGGATACGGTCGAGCCGCCGGTCAGCGTCGAGCCCTCCGAATAGGGCGCGAGGATCGACTTGTCGCGCACGTCGATTTTCTGGATGTAGTATTCCCCGTTGAAAAGCTGTGCATCGGTATACGCGCGCCCATTTTCGTAGAGACTGGCGTACAGCTGCGCGTCCGGGTCGCCCATCGCCTCCGCCATTTCGTTCGCGGCCTTGAGCGCGCCGACGTAGAAGCCGTTGAGCCACGCATTGGGGCCGAAAAGCTCCATGTCGAGCGTGTGATGCTGCCTGCCGGTGATGATGCCGCTTTTTTCGGGATCCCATCTGTCCTCGTTCGTCTCCGCCCACGCGAATTCGAGCGATTTCTTCACGCGGTCCCACCACGTGCGAAGCCACTCGTCGTCGCCCGAGAGCCTCCATTCGCGATAGGTCTTGATGATGCCGCCCATCTGCCCGTCGACGCACGGGCGGAATTTGGATTTCTCGCGCCCGAGCGGCAGCTGCAGGCGGAACGGCATGCCGCCGTCCTCGCGCTGGTTGTAGGTATAATCCAATTCGCGCATGGAGCGCTCCAGCTTCGGAAACAGGAACGGCAGCGCCTGCGTGTAGTTCCAAACGTGCGTACAGCTCCCCTCGCAGCTCCCGTCGTGGCAGGAGCAGCCCTCCCAGCCGTAAAATCCGCCGTTCGTCAGCCGCAGGACGGTGGGCGATTTGAGCACCGCGAGGTTCGCGCCCACGGCATCCTTGACATCCTCCGGCAGCGCGGAGGAATACAGCGCACCGTGGAAAAGCCTCGTTTCGCTTTCAAGCCTATCCCATTCCCGCAGCGAATACTCCGCGATGGCGGAAGGCGACGAAAAGAGCGTCGTGTAGTAATTCTTCCACGTGCGGTTTTCGCCGTCCGGAATCGCGGAATCGTCGTGATTGCTCGGGCGGTTCGACCAGTAGTTGGTATAATTCGGATAATACCATCCGATAAAAAATCTCTGCCGCCACGTCTCGCGCGGCTTGAGCGTCTTGCGCACGGCGATGGTCGCCAGGTCTTCCCCTTGCTTTGCGCCGTTTCCCTGTTCGTACACGCGGTCGCGCAGCGCTCCGGGGGCAATGAAGTCGCGCCAGAAGATGGCGATGTTGTCAAACCAGTTCCCGCGATACCAATAGTGCTGCACCTGCATCTCATCCCCGACGGGAACGCCGAAAATCAGTTGCCCGTAATCGGGGTGTTCGGTATCGGAAAATGTGTCCCCGAGCTCCACGCCCTGAAAGGATGCCGTTTTCACGACGCGATGCAGAGCCTCGGATTTCGAGGGGTTGTTGAGCGAGAGCGCAAGCGTAAAGTCGGCTTCCTCCTCCGCGCCGCTCGTGACAGTCAGCGTAAAGAACGCGCCGGGGATGGAGGAATCCATATCGTTTGACGGGATG
>CAYFRC010000042.1:0-535 GCA_964345325.1 uncultured Oscillospiraceae bacterium | reverse complement strand
GGGGAACGTTTCATCGATAAAGCGCACCTGCGCGAGCGGAAATTCGCCTTCAAATACGCTGTCTCTAAAGTGCGGCACCCCGCTCAGCAGATGGCGCGACGGCCCATACCCGTAGCTGTGGTGCCCGGGAATATCCGTATATCGCCCCATGCGCGAGCCCAAGAGGTCTGCGTTGACCACGCGCGCATCCACGGTCTTGCCGCCTCGTTCCGCCTTGATGCCGAAGTGCGAAAAGCCGTTGAGCGAACCTTTGTTCGGGCGGTTGAATATCTCCCAGTCGATCAGCCGCCCGGTGCCGTCCAAACCTATGCAGCCGGAGCCGATCCCGCCCAGCGGAAACGAAATCTCCTGCCTTGCGGCGCCCTTGTATTCCTTCACGATCTTTCTCCCCCTCTGCGATTCTCTGTTGCACCTTTTGGTTGCCTGCTGTGCCGATCTGCCCGTATATCTCCTGTTCGGAATATGAATGTACCCCACTTGTTAGCATTATACCATACTTTCTAACAAATGGGGTGCAGTTCAACACATATCCTTC
>CAYFRC010000041.1:8399-11243 GCA_964345325.1 uncultured Oscillospiraceae bacterium | reverse complement strand
GCGAGACGGACAAGACCGTGAATCTGCGCACGCTTGCGGCGGTCAATGCGGGCCTTACGGCGATCGTATGCGTCGGCGAGATGAAGGACGAGCGCGAAGCGGGCTATACCGACATCCTCGTCACCTACCAGACGCAGATGGCGCTGCACGGCCTGACCAAGGAACAGGTTGAATCCGTCGTCGTCGCCTACGAGCCCGTTTGGGCGATCGGCACCGGCCTCACCGCGACCGACGAGCAGGCGAACGAGACCATCGGCGTGATCCGCGCGGCGATCGCCGCCAAATACGGCAAGGACACCGCCAACAAGGTTCGCATCCAGTACGGCGGCTCCATGAAGGGCTCCAACGTCAAAGGCCTCATGGCGCAGCCCGAGATCGACGGCGGGCTCATCGGCGGCGCATCGCTCAAGGCTGCGGATTTCGCGCAGGTGGTGAATTTCTGATGAGCATCACGGCGCTGATCATCATGGACGGCTTCGGCGTGAACCCCGCGACCGAAGGCAACGCGATTTATAAGGCCGGCACCCCCAATCTGGACAGGCTCAAGGCCGCCTATTCTTCTACCACCATCGGCGCATCCGGCATGGACGTCGGGCTTCCCGACGGGCAGATGGGCAACAGCGAGGTCGGCCACCTGAACATCGGCGCGGGGCGCATCGTGTATCAGGAGTTTACGCGCATCACAAAATCCATCCGCGACGGGGATTTCTTCGAGAACGCGGCGTTTTTGAACGCCATCCGCTCCGCGAAGGAAAACGGCGGCAAGGTGCACATCATGGGGCTCTGCTCCGACGGCGGCGTACACAGCCATCTGGAGCACATCTACGCCCTCATCAGGCTCTGCAAGGACATGGGCATGGCGGACAGGTGCTTCGTCCACTGCTTTATGGACGGGCGCGACGTGCCCCCCTCCAGCGGCAAGGGCTATATCCTGCAGTTGGAAGAAAAAATGTGCGAAATGCAGAGCGGCAAAATCGCCTCCGTCGCGGGTCGCTACTGGTCTATGGACCGCGACAAGCGCTGGGAGCGCGTGCAGAAGGGCTACGAGGCGCCCATGGGCGTGGGCGAAACCGCCGCCGCCGCGCCGGATGCCATGCAGAACTCCTATGACGCGGGCGTGACGGACGAATTCGTAAAGCCCACCGTCGTCCTGAAGGACGGCAAGCCCACCGCGACCATCGAGGCGGGAGACGCCGTCATCTTCGCAAATTTCCGCCCCGACCGCGCGCGGGAAATCACGCGCGCGCTCATCGAGCCGGATTTCGACGCCTTCGAAAGGCTCGGCGGCTACAAAAAGGTCGCCTACGTCTCCATGACGCAGTACGATGCGACGTTTAAAAACCTCGAAGTCGCGTTCAAACCGCAGACGCTCGAAAACACCTTGGGCGAATACATCGCCCAAAAGGGGCTTACGCAGCTTCGCATCGCGGAGACCGAAAAATACGCGCACGTCACGTTCTTCTTCAACGGCGGCGTGGAAGCGCCCAATCCCAACGAGGATCGCGCGCTTATCCCCTCCCCCAAGGTCGCAACCTACGATTTGCAGCCGTGCATGAGCGCGCCCGAGGTGGCGGATGAAGCCGTCGCGCGCATCAAAAGCGGCAAATACGACCTCATGATCCTGAACTTCGCCAACTGCGACATGGTCGGGCACACCGGCGTCATGGATGCGGCGGTCGAGGCGGTAAAGGTCGTGGACGCTTGCGTCGGCCGCGTCGTCGATGCGGTCGTCGAACGCGGCGGCAAGGCGATCATCACCGCCGACCACGGCAACGCCGACCAAATGGTCGACCCCGAAACCGGCGAACCCTTCACCGCGCACAGCACGTTCCCGGTGCCGGTCATCCTCGTGGATCCTGCGCACCCCAAATACGCCCTCCGCGCGGACGGGCGCCTCGCCGACCTCGCGCCGACGCTGCTTCAGCTCATGCGGCTCGAACAGCCTGAGGAAATGACGGGCAAGTCGCTCATCGCGGAATAATTTCTCAAAAAAACGCGCCGTATGTGCCAAGTTTTCGGCACATACGGCGCGTTCTTATTTTGTCATCTTGCCGCGCAGCTTTCCGACGGTGCGCTCCAGCGCGTCTGCGGAATCGTCCCACGGCTTGTCCCTGTTCTTGTAGTCGAACTTCTGCGTGAACCAGTCTATTTCCTTCTCCATGCGGCGCAGGTTCTCCCGCTCGATGCGTATCAGCACTTCCAGGAACGCCTGCAAATCCTTGCCCGAGAGCTCCTTCGGCGCGAGGTGCGCGAGCTGGGCGTAGTGCGGCAGGCAAAACCCTTTGCCCTTCTCGAATGCTTCCTTAAACGGCGCTTCGTGCCTGTACATGTACAGAATCGTCAGCGCGTACCGCTCCATGGTGTTGTTCAGCCGATCGCAGAGGATGCAGCTTTCCGAAATGGCGAGCGCCTCTTCCGAGGGCGTCCGCGTTTCGGAGGGCTTCCGCGTGAGCCGACCGACCGCGCGCTGCGGGAGCGACTTCGCGCCCTCCGCCGCAGCCGCCGCGGCGAGCTTCTCCGCGTTCTTCTCGATCCGCTCCATGCTGTCTTTCAGGTGCGTGTGCGCCATGAGCGCGAGCCCCAGCCGGTTCCCGGCGTTAAAGAGGTGCCGCAGGTGTCTTTCGCAAAAGCCCTTCCTGTTTACCTCTATGCGCGTGGCAGGCTCCATGACGCTGCCGCCGAGGAAGTTGTCCACATAGGCGGCCTCGTTTTTCTCCCTGATGGAGCAAAGGGGACATTCCGAATTCTCCTTAAATGCGTCCCATACGGGGATCGTATCCAAATGCTGTCTCATGCGCATCGCCCCCATCGCCATGTCCACCACGGCGCTGAACGCGGCGGTGG
>CAYFRC010000041.1:5612-8389 GCA_964345325.1 uncultured Oscillospiraceae bacterium | reverse complement strand
CCATCGATATGTTTTATTTATCATACCACAAAAATACAGCACAATCAACCGCGAAATATACTTGCGTTTTTATTCTTGTGCGTATAGAATATAGGAAACAGAACCTTGGGAGGGGATTTATCTTGAAAATCGCACTGGCGAGCGACCACGCAGGCTATCATCTGAAATCCACGCTCAAAGCGTATCTGGAGGGCAAGGGACATACCTGCGTGGATTACGGCTGCGACGATGAGAAGAGAGTGGACTATCCCATCTTCGGCGAAGCCGCCGCGCGCGGCGTGGCGGGCGGCGATTGCGAAATGGGCATCGTCATCTGCGGAACGGGGTTCGGCATTTCCCTCGCCGCGAACCGCGTAAAGGGAATCCGCTGCGTCAACTGCTCCGAGCCCTATACCGCGTATATGGCGCGCCTGCACAACAACGCAAACATGCTCTCGCTGGGGGCACGCGTAGTCGGCGAAGAACTCGCCAAGATGATCGTGGACACGTTCTTGCAGACAAATTTCGAGGGCGGCAGGCACCAGAAAAGGCTGGACATGCTCGACGCCATCGACAGAAATTGAAGGGGGATTCATCGGTGTACAAAATCACGAAAAAACGGGTATTGAACGATTTCGTATCCCTGATCGAGGTCGAAGCTCCCTATGTGGCGAGGCACGCAAAGCCCGGGCAGTTCATCATCCTGCGCACGGATGAAAACGGAGAGCGGATTCCGCTCACCGTTGCGGGCGTAAACAAAGAGACGGGCGAAGTGCGCGTGATCTACCAAAAGGTCGGCGCGTCCACGATGCATCTCGATACCTTTTCCGAGGGCGATTGCCTCGCGGATTTCGCGGGCCCTCTGGGAACGCCTTCGAAGGTGGACGGCGCCAAAACCGTCTGCATCGTAGCGGGCGGCTTGGGTGTCGCCATCGCGCTGCCGCAGGCAGAAGCGTTTAAGGACGCGGGCGCGAACGTGGATTTCATCGTGGGCTTTAGAAACAAAGGGCTCATCATCCTGCAGGACGAATTTACGGCGGCGTGCGACGACCTCACTGTCATGACGGACGACGGCTCGAACGGCAACAAGGGCTTCGTCACGGAGGCGCTGCGGGAGAAGTTGGAAAGCGGCAAGCGGTATGACGAGGTCATCGCCATCGGTCCCGTCCCGATGATGAAGGCGGTTTCGGAGATGACGCGCCCCTACGGCATCAAGACGACCGTGTCCATGAACTCCGTCATGATCGACGGCACGGGCATGTGCGGCGGATGCAGGGTGACGGTCGGCGGCGAGACGAAATTCGCCTGCGTGGACGGCCCCGATTTTGACGGGCATTTGGTCGATTTCGACGGCGCCATGCGGCGCGGAAGGATGTATGCGGGCGAGGAAAAGCAGGCGACGGAGCACGTGTGCCGTCTGATGGGAGGTACGCACTGATGGCGAATATGCAGCAGGCAAAAACCCCCATGCCCGAACAGGAGCCCGCCATTCGCGCGCGGAATTTCGGAGAGGTAGCAACGGGCTACACCCTGGAGATGGTGCAAAACGAGGCGCAGCGCTGCCTGCACTGTAAAAACGCGCCCTGCGTAAGCGGCTGCCCCGTAGGCATTGCAATCCCCACCTTCATCGATCTTCTGAAAAAGGGCGATTTGGAGGGCGCGTACAGGGCGGTGCGCGATACGAACGCCCTGCCCGCGATCTGCGGCAGGGTCTGCCCGCAGGAGACGCAGTGCGAATCGCTGTGCGTGCGCGGCATCAAGGGCGAAGCCGGCGCCATGCGGCGGCTTGAGCGCGTCGTCGCCGCTGGGGCGATGGAAAACAGCCTCTCGGCGGATGCGCCGATTGCGGAGCGCGAAGAAAAAGTCGCCGTCATAGGCTCGGGCCCCGCAGGGCTTTCGTGCGCGGGTGCGCTGCGGCAAAAGGGCTATCAGGTCACGATTTTCGAGGCGCTGCACATGCCGGGCGGCGTACTCATGTACGGCATCCCCGAATTCCGCCTCCCCAAAAAGCTGGTGCAGCGCGAGATCGACGGGCTTCGGGACATGGGCGTGGAGATTCTGAAAAACGTGATCGTCGGAAAGAGCATCACGCTTTCGGAGCTTTTGACCGAGGAGGGCTTTTCGGCGGCGTTTATCGGCAGCGGCGCGGGGCTTCCGCGCTTTCAGAACATCCCGGGCGAAGACCTGTGCGGCGTGTACAGCGCGAACGAGTTTTTGACGCGCATCAACCTCATGGGCGCGTACGACTTCCCGAACAGCCTCACGCCCGTGCGCGTGGGCGAAAGGGTCGCGGTGATCGGCGGCGGCAACGTCGCGATGGATGCGGCGAGATGCGCGCTGCGCATGGGCGCAAAGGAAGTCAGCATCGTCTACCGGCGGGGCGAGGAGGAAATGCCCGCGCGGCGCGAGGAGATACACCACGCGAAGGAAGAGGGCATCATCTTCCGCATACTGACCAACCCGACCCGCATTTTGGGCGACGACGCGGGCAACGTACACAGCATGGAGTGCGTTAAGATGACGCTTGGCGAGCCGGATGCCTCCGGGCGCAGGCGCCCCGTGCCGGAAAAGGGCAGCGAATTTACGCTCGATGTGGACACGGTCGTAATCGCCATCGGCAACAGCCCGAATCCGCTGCTCGTGCAGACGACGGAGGGGCTTCAGGCGCAGAAATTCGGCGGGCTGGTCGTCGACGAGGACACGCTGCAGACGAGCCTTCGCGGCGTATACGCCGGCGGCGATGCGGTGACGGGCGCGGCGACGGTCATCCTCGCGATGGGCGCAGGCAAAAAAGCCGC
>CAYFRC010000041.1:0-5602 GCA_964345325.1 uncultured Oscillospiraceae bacterium | reverse complement strand
CCCCGCGCGTGGTATACTTGCAACGGAAATACGATGATTCGGAGGATTTGCTATATGAAACTCGGCGTACTGGTCAACCTTGCGGACAATGTCGCTTCGCGCATCGAAAAGGCAGCGGAAATGGGCTTTTCGAGTATCCAACTGTGCAACTGGGACATTTCCCGCTTCACGCAGTGCCATGCGGACACGGTGAAGGCCACGCTCGAAAAGACGGGCGTATCCATCAGCAGCATTTGGGCTGGCTGGAGCGGAATGCGCATCTGGAACCTGTACGATGGGCCGCTCACGCTCGGTCTGCTCCCCGTCGAATACAGGGCGCAGCGCGTCGAAGACCTCAAGCGCGGCGCGGATTTTGCGGAAATGCTGGGCGTGAAACAGCTCATCACCCACGCGGGCTTCATCCCCGAAAACCCGAACGAGGCGGAGTACCGCGGCATGATTTTGGCGCTTCGCGACGTAGCAAGCTATTGCAAGCAAAAGGGCATCTACTTCCTGTTTGAGACCGGGCAGGAGACGCCCGTCACGCTCATCCGCGCGTTTGAGGACATCGGGCTGGACAACCTCGGCATCAACCTCGACCCCGCGAACCTCATGATGTACGGCAAGGCGAATCCCGTGGATGCGCTGGGGCTGCTCGGCAAATACGTCATGGACGTACACGCGAAGGACGGCGGCTATCCCACCTGCGGAAAGCTGTTGGGCGATGAGACCGCGCTCGGCAAGGGCAGTGTGGACTTCCCCGCGCTCATCCGCGGGCTGAAGGCATGCGGGTACGACGGCGCGCTGACCATCGAGCGCGAGATCGAGGGCGACGAGCAGATTCGGGACATCCTCTCGGCAAAGGCGTTCCTGGAAACGCTCATCTGAAGCGCCATACCCAAGTACCCCTGACGCACAAAGGCATAAAAACGCGCGCCCCGATCCATTATACGGCGGGGCGCGCTTTCTTATGCCGATGCAGTTCTCCCGAACGGGCACGTTGTAAATTACATTCTCTCGGGCGCGGCGATGCCGATGAGGTCGAGCGCGGTCGCTATGGTCTGCCTCGTCACCTTTGTGAGCAGAAGGCGCGCCGCGCGCACGGATGCGTCCTCATCCAAAATGCGGCATTCGTAATAGAACTTGTTATACGCCTTGGCGAGCTCCACCGAATAGCGCGTCACGAGGGACGGCTCGCTGCGCTGCGCCGCGTCGCGCACGACGAGCGGGAACTGCTCGACGAGCCGCACGACGTCCTGCGCGGAGGGGTCGGAAAGCCCCCCGAAGTCGGGCTGCGCGTCGCACTGCCCCGCCTTGCGCAGCACGGAGGAACACCGCGCGTGGGTGTACTGCACATAGGGGCCCGTCTCGCCGTCGAAATTGAGCGCGCGCTCCCAGGAAAAATCGATGTCCTTGATGCGCCCGTTGAACAGATCGAAGAATACGACGGCGCCGATGCCGACCTGACGGGCGACTTCGTCTTTATTTTCGAGCTCGGGGCTCTTTTCGTCGATGATCGCGCGCGCCTTGACGATCGCGTTGTTCAACAAATCCTCCAGATAGACCACGTGGCCGCTGCGCGTGGAGAGCGCCTGTCCCTCGTAGGAGACCATGCCGAACGCGACGTGCTCGCACGTTTTCGCCCAGTCGTAGCCCATCAGCTCCAGCACCTTGAAGATCTGCCGGAAATGCAAATCCTGCTGGTAGGCGACGACGTACAGGCACTTGTCAAAATCGTAGGTATCCTTGCGGTACAGCGCCGCCGCGAGATCGCGCGTGGCGTAGATCGTCGCGCCGTCGCTCTTGACGATGATGCACGGCGGCATGTTGTATTCCGAAAGGTCCACGATCAGGGCACCGTCGGATTCCGTCAAAAGGTTTTTCGCCTTCAGCTCGTCGATTACCCTGTCCATCTTGTCCATGTAAAAGCTCTCGCCCGCGTAGGAATCGAAGGTAACGCCCAAAAGGTCGTACACCTTTTCCGCGTCCTTCAGCGTCACCGCCTTGAACCAATTGAAAATTTCCATCGCCTCGGGGTCGCCGTCCTCGATCTTCTTGAACCACGCACGCCCCTCGTCCACCAGCGCGGGGTCGTTCTCACATTCGGCATTGAAGCGCACGTACAACTGCGTCATCGCCTCGACGCCACCCTTTTCGACTTCTTCCTTTACGCCCCACTTTTTGTACGCGCACACCATCTTGCCGAACTGCGTGCCCCAGTCGCCCAAGTGGTTGATGCCGACCGTGTCATAGCCCAAAAAGCGGTGGATGCGCACCAGCGCGTTCCCGATCATGGTGGTGGAAAGGTGCCCGATGTGGAAGCGCTTGGCGATGTTGATGGAGGAATAGTCCAAGCACACCGTCTTGCCCTTTCCGTCCTCCCCGCCGCCGTAGGACGCGCCCTGGTTTTCGACGGATGTGAGCACCTCCCGCGCGTAGGTCGCGCGGTCGATGAAGAAATTGAGGTAACCCTTTACCGCCTCTACTTTGGCGAGATACGGCGCATGAATCGCGCCGGCAAGCGCGTCCGCGATCGCCACGGGCGACTTGCGCAGCGGCTTGGACAGCTTAAAGCAGGGGAAGGCGTAGTCGCCCATCGCGCTGTCCGGCGGCAGCTCCAGCGACTGCGCGATGGTTTCCGCAGCAAATCCCGTATCGCCAAAGACGATCTGAAGGGCGCTTTCCATTTCGCCCGCGATCGCATTTCTAAAATCCATAGTATCACACCATGCTTTCGTCTTTTTCATTCCCTTTATTATAGCAGACATCGCGCTTTGCGGACACGGGATTCGTGTTAATCTTGCGCACAATCCCGTTGTCGTCCTCCGACTTGACTTTAACTGACTTTTAACGCGTGAAACTGTTGACTATCCTTGACCTTTATGGTATACTATAATCGACCCGAGGGGGTAAGGAAACACAGATTATAACGACAAAAGATATGGAGGAAAAGAAAATGGCAAACATGATGTTGACACCCAGAAACACGGACCTTGGTTTTGCGCCCTTTGAAGACTTCTTCCGCACGTTCTTCGAGCCGAGGGCGGCGAGAAAGCCCTTTATGCCCGTACAGGTGGACATTAAGGACGAGGGCGACGCCTTCCTGATGGAAGCCGACATGCCCGGCGTGAGCCGCGACAAGATCGCGATCGACGTGGAAAACGACGTTTTGACTCTCTCCGCGCACATGGACGAGAGCAAAGAGGAGAAACAGGAAAACTACATCTGCCGCGAGCGCCGCGTTGGCAGCTTCCGCCGCAGCTTCTCCCTCGAGGGAATCGACAAGGAGAACATCACCGCGCAGTACACGGACGGCGTTTTGACGCTCCGCCTGCCGAAGGTCACCGAGCACCCCAAGACGGCACAGCGCATCGAAATCCAGTAACGACAGTTGCATGAGGCAGCCGCCCGCGCGATCAAAACATCGGGCGGGCGGCTCTTTTGCGCCCTTTTACAGGTAGTCGCGCCACGCCTCCCCCGCGTCCGCATGGTGCAGGCTTCCCTCCGTTTGCAGGTCCGAAAACCCGTTCTGCCTCAGGGCTTCGTAGGTTACGATTGCGACGGAGTTGGACAAATTGAGCGATCGCGCGCCCTGTATCATCGGAATGCGCACGCACCGGTGATACCGTTCGGCGATCAGCGCTTCATCGAGCCCCTTCGTCTCCCTGCCGAACACCAAAAAGCAGTCCGCAGGATACTGTATCTCGCAGTAATTCCGCTTTCCCTTCGTCGAGAGGAAGAAAAACTCGGCATTCGGATACTGCGCTTCGAGTTCGGAAAAATCCTCGTGCACGGCATAGGTCATCATGTGCCAGTAGTCGAGCCCCGCCCGCTTCAGGTATTTGTCGTCAAGCGAAAAGCCGAGCGGCTTCACCAGATGCAGCATGCTGCCCGTCGCGGCGCAGGTTCGGGCGATGTTGCCCGTGTTCTGCGGAATCTCCGGCTCCACCAATACGATGTGCAGCATGGCATCATCCCCCAAGGACCATTTGTTCGAGGATTGCGGCGACGCCCGATTCGTCGTGGTGCGGCGCGATCACCTGCGCGATGCGCTTTACCTCGTCCACGGCGTTTTCCATTGCCACGGCGGTGCCCGCCTCCGTGAGCATTTCCAAATCGTTCAGGTTGTCGCCAAACGCCATGGTCTCCTCCCGCGAGAGTCCGAACCGCTCCCGCAGCGTGCGCAGCGCCTTGCCCTTGCCCGCGCCGAATGCGACGACCTCGATGTTGTCGTGCCACGAGGAGGAGATGCTGCACGGCACGCCCTTTGCAATGAGCGTCTGCTTGAGCGCAGCGAGCCGCTTTGCATCGGTCGTAAACGCCACGTATTTGTACGGCGCCTCAAGCCCCTCGCTCAGCATGCGCGCCTCGTCCTGCACGACTTCCAGGATATAGGCATCGTTGTCGGACGGCTTGGCATCCGCCTTGTTGACGCCGCGTTGTGCGCCATATCCGTCCAGATTGTTCTGAAACAGTTTCCCGTGGCCGTAGCACACGAAATAGATGCCGCTTTCCTTCATGATGGCATATACCTTTTCCGATACGTCGCGCGGAAACGTGTCCTCGAGGAGCGTTACCCCGTTCGGGCTTTCGTCCACGCGCGTGCCGTTGCTCGATATGATGGGGCTTGAAAGCCCCGCCCCGAGCGCGAGCTCCCGAACGCTTTCAAAGCTGCGCCCGCTCGCGAGCACCATCATCACGCCTTTTTTCTCACACGCCAGGAGCGCGCGTTTGTTCCGCTCGGAGATCTTTTTGTCCCTGCCGAGCAGCGTTCCGTCCAAATCCATGGCGACAAGTCGCGTCTTCATAGGCTGCATCCTTTCAAAACTGCGGTTCGGAGGTGTAGACCTTCCCGAACAGCTCGATTTTTGCGCACCACAGGCGCGGACTTTCCGCGCGATGTTCGCGGTTGATAAGGCGGTTCCCGTATTTGTCGTCCCCCAGCAGCGGATGCCCGACGCGCGCGAGCTGCACGCGAATTTGGTGCGTGCGCCCCGTGTGCAGGAGAATGCGCACCCGCGAAAGCCCCGCTTCTTCCGATAACACCTCGTATTCCAGTTCGGCGGTCTTTGCGCCCCTAATGGGCGCGTCGTATGCCCGCACGGTGCCGGTCTTTTCGTCCTTCAGGAGATAGTGCGTAAGCTGCGCGCGCCTTTCTTGGAAGATTCCGGCGGCGATGGCGACGTATTCCTTTCGCACCTCGCGCGTGCGAAACGCCCCTTCGATGCGCTCCCGCGCCTCCTCCGTCTTCGCAAGCACGCACAGCCCGCCCGTACCCGCATCCAGTCTGTGACAGAGCGCGGCGCTCGGGCAGTACCTTTTCGCGCGGGTGAGCAGCGTATCCGCGCCGATCCCGTCGGCATCCGCGAGCGCCACCGCCGCTTCGACGATCTTCTCGTCGGCATCCGCGTCCACGGGAAGCTCTGCGGGCTTTTCCGCGACGAAGAAATCGCCCTCGTCCGCGAGGATTTTCGCCTGCGGCGCGATGTATTTTTCATCGAGGTAGAGCGTCAGCTCGTCTCCCGCAAAGACGGGCGCGTCGCCACCCGATTTCGCGCCGTTGATGCGCACATCGCGCTTTTTGAGCGCCTCGCGAAACAGCCGCTGCGGCACCATGGGCCAC
>CAYFRC010000040.1:5970-11243 GCA_964345325.1 uncultured Oscillospiraceae bacterium | reverse complement strand
AACGGCAAGGTGTATTTTGTACACACAGTATACCACGCATCCCGAAAGAGCACAAGAAGTATGCGCCTGTGCCGTTCAAAAAAAGCGCCCCCTCGCGGGAGCGCCTTTGGGATAGGTATCGTCAGTTCCAGTTCAGGTATTCGGGCTTTTTGTAGCCTTCGCCATAGGGCTCGCTGTCGATCATGACGAGCAGGGAATCCTTGCAGCCCTCGCACATCGTCGTCTGATCCTCGGGCGCCTTGTCGACCATCTGCGCCCTGCCGTTCGTGTAGAACCAGAGGCCTTCGCCCTCCGCAAGCCCGACGCCGCTTGCATCCTTGAGCGTCTCCAAATTCAGCCCAAATGCCGCAAGTTCTTCCTGCGTGTAGAACACCCACTTGTCCTCGGGCAGCGCGTTTTCCCATTTGCAGGCGGCGATGTCACCGTCCTCGGACTTGCCGCCGTCGTACACCTCGATCGTGTACGCCTTGATGTTCAACACGCCGTATGCGTAGTCGATCATCTCTGCGGCGGTCGGGTAATCCTCGTAGGAGGACTTGGTGTAGCAGCCGCGCCCCGTCGTCTCCTGAAACGCCGCCGCCATCTTCGCGGCGACATCCTTCATGTAGGGGATATCGTCGGAATCGATCGCCTCGTCATAGGGGCGGTAGCACCACGGATAGAGTACGCACTGGATGCCCGTGTGCAGCGTCGCAAGCGCATTGATCTTCTTGTTCTTCAGGAAATTCTGCACCGCCTTGATCTCCGGCTCGGATGCCGCGCCCGGGCCCGCGCTCGCAAGCGCGTTCGCGCCGATGACGCCGGTCGCCTTCGTCTCGATGTCGAAGCGCAGGTACTGATAATCGAACGTGCGGTTCATGTCGATGCCGCTGTTGCGCGGGTCGTCGCCCAAAATGCCGTTGCCGTCCCAATCGGGGCTCTCCATGCCGAAGGTCGGTGTGCCGTACGTCACCTCGGGCTGTACGTCCGCCGTGCCGCGATAGAGGGTGGCGATGTAGCCGTCGCCGTCGATGTCGGTATACGGGTCGGAGAACACCACGCCGTCGCCGTTCAGGTCGCGGGCGCGCAGGTTCGGACGGGTGTTGTATACGAAGGACTGCTCGTAGCCGTCGGGATTGATGACGGGAACCACGTAGACGATGTATTTATCGAGAATCTGCTGCACTTGCTCGGTATCGGCGTTTTCCGTCATCCACCACGCGAAATACATCGCGCAGGATGCGGATTCCCGCTCGCCGCCGTGGATGTTTGCCAAGACGGAGATGCCCGTCTTCTCCTCTTCGGGGACGGCGTAGTTGGTGATTTCCATGCACCAAAGGTTGCGCCCCTGCCAGGACATGCCGATGGGGTAGAGCTGCGTGATGTCGGGCTGAAGCGCGCACATTTCCTCCAACTGCCCCTCGAGCTCGCTGTACCTGTACCGCGCCTCCCAATCGATGGAGACCGCAGGGCCTTCCGCGCCCGCAAACGTCGCAAGCGCCATCATGAGAACCAGAGCTGCCGCAAGAACCTTTTTCATCAAACCGTTCCTCCTGTCGATCCGTCTTTGCTTTACTGTAGTGCTATGATAGCACACGAAACCAAGCATGTCAACAGAAGATTCTGTTAAAAGGCTCCCCGTTTCGGCGCGCGCATCGCGAAATCTTCCGAAACGGGTGCATTTTCCCGCCGTTTGCGCTATAATGGTGTACGGAAACGGCTTCGGGAGGGATTTTTGTGGAATACACGCAGATGGAGCAATATTGGATATGGCTTTCGAGCGTACAGGGCGTTGGCATCAAGCGATTCAACCGCCTGCTCGCCGATTTTGGGGACGCGAGGACGCTCTGGGACAATATTCGGGGCACCCCCGTGCCGTATCTGCCGCAAAAGGTCTATCAGGCGATCCTGGACGCGCGCACGGACGAATACTTCTACGCGCTCTTTCGCCGCTTTGAGGAGCGGGAGATCGCCTGCATCCCGCTCATCTCGGAGCTATACCCGCAGAGCCTCGCGCGCATCGAGGACGCGCCGAACGTCTTATACGTCAAGGGGGAGGGAAACCTCCTCTTCGACAGGGCGATCTCCGTCGTCGGCACGCGAAACGCCACGCGGGACGGGCTTCGCGCGGCATATGACCTCTGCAAAGAACTCGCGCAGCACGGGGTCACCATCGTTTCGGGCATGGCGCGCGGCATCGATACGCAGGCGCATTTGGGATGCCTCGACGGCTGCGGCAGGACGGTCGCGGTACTGGGCAGCGGCGCGGATGTCGTCTATCCGCCCGAAAACAAAAAGCTCTACGAGCGGATTTTGCAGTGCGGCGGCATGATCGTATCCGAGCAGATGCCTGGCACGGGCCCGCTCGCGCAGAACTTTCCCGCGCGTAACCGCATCATCTCCGCGCTTTCCGAGGGCGTACTGCTCGTCGAGGCGGGCAAACGCTCGGGCGGGCTCATCACGACCGAATTTGCCGCCGAACAGGGCAAGGAGCTGTTCGTCGTGCCGGGCAGCATCTATTCCGAAAGCTGCGCGGGCTCGAACGCGCTGCTTCGCGACTGCAACAGCCCCGTGTGCGGCGCGTGGGATATTTTGGAATACTACAGGTGGGCGCAGCGCGAGACAAACGGCGAAAGCCGCGCGCCGCACATCGCGCTGACGGATGAGGAAAAGCGCATCCTCGCGCTCTTGCGGCGGGAGGAACTGTCCTTTGACGAACTGATCGAAGAGACGGGCTTCGCAGCGCCGGAGCTGAATTCCCTTCTGACCACCATGGAGCTGACGGGCAAGGTCTCCCGTGCCCCGGGAAAGGTGTACAGGGCGAGGGTATGACACGAATTGCAATTTATAAAGCCCAAAGACGACTATACCTTTTCGAGGGCAATACTGTTACGGAATTCCCCGTCGCGCTCGGAAAATGCCCCGTCGGGACAAAGCGCGCGGAGGGCGACGGAAAGACGCCCGAGGGGACATACTTTGTGTGCGTCAAAAACCCACGCAGCAAGTACTATCTGTCACTCGGCATTTCCTACCCCAATATGCGGGACACAAAGGCGGCGCTTGAGGAAGGGCACATCGGAGAGGATACATTCTCTCAAATCGAACGCGCGCAGAACGCACGGCGAAGGCCTCCGTGGGACACCCCGCTCGGCGGATACATCATGCTGCACGGCGGCGGTATCGAGAAAGGCGATTGGACGGCGGGCTGCGTCGCCCTGAACGATTCCGATATGGATATCCTCTTTGCCGCATGCGAAATCGGGACGGAGGTCGCGATTTTCCCGTGAGCTGATAAACCTTCTCTACTTCAACAGCAGGAAGCGGACGCGCGCGGACAGCCTTTTCCCCGTGGGTGGATAAACCATCCATCGATAGGGCGTAGCGGCAAGCAGGGCGCACCGAAATGGATATTCTCTCAAATCGGACGCGCATGGGCAACATCTCTCCCGTAACGCAGTCCGCTTTGCGCATATGCAGGCTTATGAACCGTCCGCGGGACAAATGGACGCGAGAAACGATGTTTTGACACAAAATCGCTTTCTTTGCCGCAGAAAAAGGTGTATACTAAGGGCGTAAGGAGTTGAAAATCCGTGAAAAAGAATGTGCTTTCCGGCATTCCGTGGTGGCTGATCATTACCATGCTCTTTGCGCAGCCCTTTATCGGCATCGTGATGCTGCTGGGAAAGCTCTATGGCGAGCGGAGCATACCCGTTAAACAGTCGAACGACCGGCAAAAAAATCTGCGCAGGACAGGCATCGGCATGTTTGCCTTGGGCGCCATTTTGTTGGCAGACAGCTTCGCAAACGCATGGATGTGGCTGCTCGGCGGCCTGTTCGCCGCAGGCATGAGCTTTTATAGATCCAAGGAAGACGTGAAATTCCGAAAATACAAGGCGGTCATCGGCGACAGAAAGGTCGTCCCGCTCGCGGAGATCGCCGCCAAGATGGGCGTCGACATCAAAACTTGCGAAAACGACATAGAGCGCCTGATCGAAATGGGCTACTACGAAGGTATGTGGAACCCCTATGTGGATAGGGCCGCCAACCTGTTCGTGCTGGATGCGGTGTTTGCGCCGGAGCCTTCCGTTTCCGCGCGCCCCGTGCGCGAAGAGAAAAAGCCCGAGGCAAAGGAAGAGACGATCTCCGAATACGAAAAGAAGCTGCGGGAAATTCGCCGCATGAACGACCGCATCGCCGACGAGCGCGTATCCGCCGCGATCGACCACATAGAGTCCGTCACGCGGAGCATCTTCGAGCAGGTGTCCGGACGCCCCGAAAAGGAGCAGCAAATCCACACCTTCATGAACTACTACCTCCCCACGACGCTCAAGCTCTTAAACGCCTATGCGGAGCTCGAAAAAATGCCCACTGCGGGCGAAAACATCGTCTCCTCCCGCAAGCGCATCGAGGATATGCTCGATCGCCTCGTCTTCGCGTTTGACAAGCAGTTGAACGACCTTTTCGATGCGGAAGCCAAGGATATTTCGAGCGACATCCGCGTGCTCGAGACGATGATGGCGCGTGACGGCATCGAGGCGGACAACCTCGTCATGCCCAAGACGGCCTCCTCGGGTGGCGGCAAAAAATGAAGCACTGCGCCTTCTATCAAAACACCGCGTGCGAATATTTCCCCTGCCACGAAGGCGTAGAAGGGGAGAAATTCAACTGCCTGTTTTGCTATTGCCCGCTCTACACGCTCGGAAAGAGGTGTGGCGGGAACTTTTTCTATACGGATGAGGGCATTAAAGACTGCTCGAACTGCAGCTTTCCGCACGCGGAGGGAAGCTGCGAGCGCATGCTCGAAAGGTATTCCGAAATACTGGAGGTCGTCCGCAATAGCGATGCGCAAATGGGATGAGCGCGCGCACCTGCGCGCGAAGGAAAAATGGGACGCCGTCGCAAAGCCGCTCAATTCTCTCGGGCGGCTTGAACGCGCCATATCGCAGATCGCGGGCATACAGGGAACGGAGGACATCCGCCTGAAGCCGCGATGCGTCCTCGTGTTCTGCGGCGATCACGGCGTCGTCGCGCAGGGCGTGACGCAGTCGGATTCCTCCGTAACCGCGCTCGTCGCGAAAACCGTGTGTGAGGGCACGTCCAACGTCAACCTCATGGCGCGCGCCGCCGATGCGGACGTGTTCGCCATAGACATGGGCATGGCGGCGGATGTACAAGATCCGCGCCTAATCGTAAAAAAGCGCGCGCACGGCACGCGCGACATCACATTTTTTCCCGCGATGGCGCGGGAGGACGCGCTCTTCGCCATAAACTGCGGAAGGGCGCTCGTCGGCGAG
>CAYFRC010000040.1:0-5960 GCA_964345325.1 uncultured Oscillospiraceae bacterium | reverse complement strand
CAGGGGATACCGCCTCATCGCGACCGGCGAAATGGGCATCGGCAACACGACATCCGCCGCCGCGATCGCCTGCGCGCTGCTGGGCGAAGAGCCCGAAGACATGGCGGGCAGGGGATCGGGGCTTTCGGACGAAGGCCTGCGCCGCAAAATCCGCGCGATACGGACGGCGCTTTCCCTGCACGCGCCCGATGCGGGCGACCCCGTGGGCGTATTGGCGCAGCTCGGCGGCTTTGAAATCGCCGGCATGGTGGGCGCGTTTCTGGGCGGCATGGAATATGGCGTGCCCGTCGTCGCGGACGGCGTGATCTCCTGCGTATCCGCGCTGCTCGCGCAGAGGATTCGCCCCGAATGCAAGGATTTCATGCTCGCATCCCACATGAGCCGCGAGCCCGCCGGGCGAAAGATCATGGACGCGCTGGACCTTGCGCCCGTGATCGATGCGGAGATGGCGCTCGGCGAGGGCACGGGCGCGGTCATGCTGTTTCCGTTGCTGGACATGGCGTATGCCGTGTATTCCGGCACGCACACTTTTTCGGGGATCGGGCTCGACGCCTATACCCCGCAGGGAGGTAAAAAATGATCCTCCTCGTAACGGGCGGCAGCGGCAGCGGCAAATCGACCTATGCGGAGCGCTTTATCGATTCGCTCCCCCAAAGATCGCGCATATACGTCGCCACCATGCAGGTGTTCGACGAGGAATCCGCCTTGCGCGTAGAGCGCCACCGCGAAATGCGAAAACACCGCGGGTTTCATACGATCGAATGCCCCAAGGATTTGGAAAGCATCGAAATCCCCGCAGGCAGTATCGTTTTGCTCGAAGACCTCGTAAATCTCACGGCGAACGAGATGTTTGACGGGGGCGATGTCGCCCGCATCCCGCGCGGCATAGTGCGGCTTGCGCGGGCGGCGGAACACCTCATCATGGTGACGAACGACGTGTTTTCGGACGGCATTTCCTATCCCGAGGGGACGGACGACTATTTGCGCGCGCTCGCCGAGATCAACAGCTTCGCTGCGGAGATTGCGGATGCCGTGGTCGAAGTCGTCTATTCCGTCCCGATCGCCGTCAAAGGAGAAAAGCCATGCATTCCTTAATCATCGCCTTTGCAACCTATTCCCGAATCCCCATGCCCCGCGCGGACTGGTCGGAGGAGAACCGGCGGTACGCGCTGTGCTTTTTTCCCATGGTCGGGCTCGTCACAGGCGGCGCCGTGGGGCTTTGGATATGGCTGTGCGGCGCGCTCGCAATTCCTTCGGCGATTCAGGGCGCGGTCGGCGCGGCATTGCCGCTTTGCATCACCGGCGGCATCCACATGGACGGGTTTATGGACACCGTGGACGCGCTCGCCTCGTGGCAGCCCAGGGAAAGGCGGCTCGAGATACTCAAGGACACACATACCGGCGCATTCGCCGTCATGGGCTGCGCGGTGTATCTCCTCATCATGGCGGCGTTTCTCGGCTCTGCCGACGCGCGCCTCGCGCCCGCGATCGGTACTTGTTATGTGCTCTCCCGCGCGGGGAGCGCATTGACTATCGCGCTGCTCCCGAGTGCAAGGCCCGACGGCATGCTCGCCGCCCTCTCGCAGGGGCCGCAAAAGCGCACCGTGCTCCTGTCTTCCGTTGCATATATCGCGCTCGCGCTCGCAGGCATCGCGCTCACAGGCATCGGCACGGCGGCGTTTATCGCGCTCGCGCTGATCTGCTGCATCCTGTATTACAGGCATATGGCGCTCTCCTCTTTCGGCGGGGTGACCGGCGATCTCGCGGGCTGGTTCGTGCAGGTCTTTGAAATTTGCGGCATCTTTTCGTGCCTGTTGGGGAGGTTTATCCTATGAAACTGTATATAGGCGGCGCATATCAGGGGCAGAACGAGATCGCTCGCCGCGAAAATCCCGCCTCCGAGATTTTCTGTGATTTCCACGAAACCGTTCGGGAACTGCTCAAAAACGGCGAAGACCCGCAAGAGCACGCATGGCGGCTCGTGCGGGAAAAGCCCGATTGCGTCGTCGTGGCGAACGAGGTCGGCTCCGGCGTCGTCCCGATCGATGCCAAAGACCGCGCGTTTCGGGAAAGCGTGGGGCGCGCGCTGTGCATCCTTGCGCAACAGTCGGACACGGTCGTGCGCGCCGTGTGCGGAATCGGGGTGCGGATCAAATAATGGCGTTCATCCTGATCCGCCACGCGGCGACAAAGGGCAACCTCGAAAGGCGGTACATCGGCTGTCGCACGGACGAGGGGATACTGGATTTTTCCCCGCGCGCGGTGCCAAAGGCGCGCCGCGTCGTCACGAGCCCGCTTTTGCGCTGCATCCAGACCGCGCGCATCCTCTATCCCGACATCGCCCCCGAAATCGTCTCCGATTTCCGCGAATGCGATTTCGGGAATTTCGAGGGCAGAAATTATCTTGAGCTCTCGGGCGATCCAGCCTATCAGGCGTGGATCGATTCCGATGGAGAAGCGCCGTTTCCGAACGGAGAAAGCAAGGCGCGTTTTTCGGAGCGCGTCGTCTCCGCGTTCGCGCCTTTTTGGATGGATCCGCCGAAGGAGGACATCGCCTTTGTCGTCCACGGGGGCACGATCATGGCGATCATGGAAAAATTCGCCCTCCCCAAGGGAAGGTATTACGATTTTGCCGTGCCGAACGGTTGCGGGTATGTCCTGCAGCGCGACGGTTCTTACAGAAGGGTGTGATTTCATGCTGCGCTTTTTTCTCGCGACCGTAGCCGATGTGTCCTGCGACGGGGCGGATTACAGCCTGCATTATGCCCGCGTCGCCGCACCGCTCGCGGAAAAGTACGGCTTCGGGCTCGAACTGTCCGAGCTTTGCATGGAGGACAACCTCGCCCTGTATTTGGACGGCGCTTTTCCGCATTTCGAGGAAAACCTGCGTGCTTCCAAGCATCGCATCCTGCACGCACCGTATAATGAAATGCTGCCCCACGCGATCGATCGGGATGTCGCCGCCGTAGCGCAGCGCAAATATGCCCAAGCATATGCCCTTTGTGTCCGAAACGGAATCGAGAAAATGGTCGTCCACGCCAATTTCGACAGGGCGAATTATCACCCAGAATGGTTTTGGACAAGGCAGATCGCCTTTTGGAAGCAGTTTCTCGCCGAATGCGAGGGAAACACGGTAATCTGCCTCGAAAATGTGATGGAAGAGGAACCGTCACTATTTCTACGCATCGTATCCGCCGTGGACGATCCGCGCCTGCAAATCTGCCTGGATGTCGGGCACGCGAACCTCTCGCCGACGCCCGTCGACATGTGGATCGCCGATTGTCTGCCCTATCTTTCGCATGTGCACCTGCACAACAACCGCGGCAGAACCGGCGCTGCATTCCCCGCCATGGACGATCTGCACGCGCCCCTCTTGGACGGCGATATCGATATGCAAAATGTCCTCGCCGCACTCAAACAGAGCGGCAAGGACATCACCTGTACGCTGGAGACCGCGCGCCTGCGCGAATCGATCCGCGACCTGCAAATTCTATATCCGAACGCGGGGATGCATTCGTAGGATTTCCCCGGCGACGGCGCATTCGCCTTAAACCCTTCCGCCGCGCCGATGCCTGCGGCAGCCGCCCCAGCGGCAGCCCTCTTCCAAGCCGTCGCACAGCTTGTATTCGCCGCCTTCGATCCTGAGGATTCTCCCGCGAACCAGCGCCTCGGCGATTTTTCGCCTCGCCTCGGCGTAGATGCGCTGCACGGTCGTTCGGGCGATGTTCATCTGCTCGGCGCATTCCTCCTGCGTGAGGTTCTCCAAATCAATGAGGCGAATCGCTTCGTATTCGTCCACGCTCATTGCGACGACCCCGTCCTGTTGGGGATGCACCCCGTTCAGCGGGCCATATAGGTTGCTCTCCGGCAGGCGGCACACCCTTCTCCATTTTCTCGGTCTTGGCATTCTCTCACCTCTTTTTCGCAAACTGTGCACGCAAAATAGGGAGACAGGTCGCCCCCTCTCCCCGTTTTGCCCTTACAGCGTGTCGAGCCGCTTGTTGATGTTTTCGAGCCTTTCTTCCAGGATGCGCTTCTGCTCGGTGAGCAGATCCTTTTGCGAAGCGTCACTCTGCGGACAGTCCTGCGCAAATTGCCTCCCGAATCCTCGCCCGCAGCCGTTCCTGCGGCCCATTCCCAAGCCGCCCCCGGTTCCGTATCCCGCAGAGCCGCCCGCACAGGGGCCTCTGCCTCTTCCGGTCATCGAGCCTGCGCCCATCGGTCCGGTTCCGTCTTTCCTCGGCATATTTCTCACCTCCTTTATGGGCATATGCCCTTTACAATTCCATTATACACGAGTAATGGGCATATGTCAATAACTCGCGCTCCCTTTTTATGTTAATTTTTCGTATTGTTTTTTAGGGGGCAAAATGTCGACGATTACGAGCTCCGGGCGATTGTAGAACCGCGGGACGGGCGTCGTTTCCCTCGCCAGCCCCCGGCTGACGATCATCGTCACTTCGTTCCGCGCGTATATACCGCCCGCGTATTCGGGAAAGAGCCCCTGATTCGGCGCAAATACGCCGTTGACGAGTCCGGGGATTCTCCACTGTCCGCCATGCGCGTGCCCCGAAAGCACGAGGTCGAAGGGATGACGGCAGTACTCCGCAAACCGCTCGGGCCTGTGGGAAAGCAGGATCGAAAAACTGCCGTTGCCGCAGGCTTCCGCGACCTTCTCCAGCGCCCCGTCGAAATCGGCGGCGTGCATGCCGTCTGGGTCGCCTACCCCGCAGAGATTGACGGGCACGCCCCTGACGGTTATATGCACCGCCTCATCGTCGAGCCGCACGACGCGGCTTTCGCTGACGATGCGCATCTTTTCGGCAAACGCCGAAGCGCCGCTCCAATGTTCGTGGTTGCCCGTCACATAATAGCACGGATATCGGGCGCCGAGCGCCGAAAGCAGCGCTGCGGCGTTGTCGTCTGCAAGCGCGTCGTCAAAGATATCGCCGCCGAACAGCACCAAATCGGGTTGCTGCGCATGCACGGCTTCAATGAGCTCCTCCCCGTAGAAGCAGGAATGCAAATCCGCAATCAGCGCGATCCGAAACGCCTGCGTCACTTTTTCCGAGCGTATCGTATAGGTTTGTTCCTTTAATCCGCTATAGAATCCCGGAATTGCGAGGCACAGCGCGACCGCGATGCCCCACAAAAGCGCCCTCCTGCGCAGGGACGTCCCCCTGCTCTTATTGAAATTCATAGTAATACAGGTTCTCCTCGATCTTCTCCGTATAGTACCTATGATGCCCGTCCTTCTGTTTCCAACGGAATCCGTCGCCTTGTGCAACCATTTGCCATCCGTATTCGATATTCAACGGAATATCCTGTCGCCCTGCAGCACGATTCCCCTGCAGGCGGTGCGCGTCCGCGTCCATTTTCCGAAGTAGTTGTCCCCGACGATCTCTATCCTTTTCATGCGCCGCGTCTCCCCGAATCACGTTTGCCCATCCGATAATGAAATCCAATAGCGCTGAATTGCGCCGCTTTCGCTCAACCCAACGGTGTCTGCGATTTCCCCTTCGAGCACGCCCCCGTTTTTAATGATCGCCTTCTGCGACGCGATATTGTTTTTGTCGCAGGTCAGTAAAACCCTGCTTTCTCCGAATGCGCGGCAGACGGGCAAGAGCAATCGGAGCATTTCGGACGCGTAGCCCTTCCGCCGCTCCGACGGGCGAACGCTGTAGCCGATATTTCCGCCAAAGCGAAAAAGAAAATCGGTCAGCGGGTGGCGATAGTCGATGATGCCGACGACCCGCTTATCTTTTTCCCGTACCGCTAAAAACACCTCCGAGGGCACATATCCGTCCTCATACTTCGCCTTCAGCCGCGTTTCAAAATCGATCCCTTCCTCAAAGGAGCGGACGTCTTCGAGCCCCGCGCAGCCGTCGAAGCCGTCCTTGTTTTGCGCTGTTTCTTCCCGAAAGGACATCACCTCTTCCGCTTATTCTGCGGACGGCCTG
>CAYFRC010000039.1:0-11383 GCA_964345325.1 uncultured Oscillospiraceae bacterium | reverse complement strand
CTGTGCTGCCCGGCTGCGCCACGCCGTCCGACATCGAGCGGACGATCGGGCTGGGGCTGCATGCCGTAAAGTTCTTCCCTGCGGAGGCCATGGGCGGCATCAAGACCGTCAAGGCGATTTCCGCGCCCTACGGCGGCATCTCCTTTGTGCCGACGGGCGGCATCACCCGCGAAAACATGGGCGAATACCTCGCCTTTCCCAAGGTCATGGCGGTCGGCGGGAGCTGGATGGTACCAAGCGATGCGGTCAAAGCGAAGGACTGGGACAAAATCGAGCGCTTAACGCGCGACGCGGTGGACGCGATGCTCGGCTTTTCCATCTGCGGCGTGGGCATGTACTTCGCCTCGGAAGGGGAAGTGCGTCGCGCGGCGGAGAGCTTTTCGAAAATGCTCGGTTGGAAACTCTGCGACGCGGGAAATGCGCGCTTTTCGGGGGACGACGGCCTCGAACTCACGTGGGCGCCCGCAAAAGGCAAAGCAGGGTATATCTCTATCGGCACGGATGACCTCAGGCGCGCCGTCTTCGCCATGGAAAAGCGGGGTTTTTCCGTCGATACCGAAAAAAGCGGCGGCACCGCCGTCTTCCTTCGGGAGGAATTCGCCGGATTCGCCATACAGCTGATCAAAAAATAAACCATAGGGAGGGATCCGTATGACCCGTCTTCTTTCCTCGGGCGACTCCATTCCCATTATCGGGCTGGGCACCTTCGGTTCCGATAAATACAACGCACAGCAGATCGCGAGCGCGGTGGAATACGCGATTTCCGTCGGCTACAGGCTGATCGACTGCGCCGCCTGCTATGGCAACGAGCGGGAGGTCGGCGTCGCGCTCGAAAATGCCATGCAGGGCGGCGTCGACAGAAAGTCGCTGTTTATCATGTCCAAGGTGTGGAACGACTGCCACAAGCCCGAGGACCTCATCGCTTCCTGCAAGAAATCCCTGTCCGACCTGCGCCTCGACTATCTGGATGCGTACTTCATCCACTGGCCGTTCCCGAATTACCACGCGCCCGGCTGCAGCGTGGACGCGCGCAACCCCGATTCCAAGCCCTATATCCACGAGAATTTCATGGAAACGTGGCGCGCGCTCGAAAGTTTGGTCGAGGAAGGGCTCGTGCGCAACCCCGGCGTGAGCAACGTCACCATTCCCAAGCTCCGCCTCATTTTGCGCGACGCGAAGATTAAGCCCGTCCTCAACGAGATGGAGCTGCACCCCTCCTTCCAGCAGGGCGAACTGTTCCAATACTCGCTGGATAACGACATCCAACCCGTCGGCTATTGCCCGATCGGTTCGCCCTCCCGCCCGGAGCGCGACAAGGCGGAAGACGACGTCGTCGATATGGAAATGCCGCCGTTGGTCGAGATCGCGCAGCGGCACAACGTCCATCCCGCGCTCATCTGCCTGAAGTGGGCGGTGCAGCGCGGCCAGATTCCGATTCCGTTTTCGGTCAAGCCGCCGCAAATCCTCTCGAACCTCAAAGCCGTCACGGAAGACCCGCTCACGGCGGAGGAAATGCACATCATGCGCTCGCTCGACCGCAACAGCCGCATGATCAAGGGGCAGGTGTTCCTCTGGGAGGGCGCGAAGAGCTGGCTGGACCTGTGGGACATCGACGGAACGATCACAAAATAAGAACAGGAGGGTTTTCTCATGCCTGAAACCAAAACCATGCTCGGCGCGATCCTGCCCGGCAACTCCACGGTGGAGATGAAACAATTCGACATCCCGGTTCCCGGCCACGGGCAGGTGCTCATCAAGACGATGGCGTCCACCATCTGCGGCAGCGACATCCGCTGCATCTACCGCGAGCACACCGGAAAGGGCGCGGAGGGTTACATCCCCGGCATGATCGCGGGCCACGAGCCCTGCGGCATCATCGTCAAAGAGGGGCCGGGGCTCAAGCGCTTCAAAGAGGGCGACAGGGTCATCGTGTATCACATCCACGGCTGCGGGCTGTGCCACGACTGCCGCATGGGCTATCAGATTTCCTGCTCCAGCCCGCTGCGCGCGGCATACGGCTGGCAGCGCGACGGCGGCATGGCGGAATACATGCTCTGCGACGAAAACGACCTCGTCGCGCTGCCGGACGAACTTTCCTACGCAGACGGCGCGCAGGTCGCGTGCGGCTTCGGCACGGCGTATGAGGCGATCATGAAGGTGCACGGCGTCTCCGGCAACGACGCGGTGTTGGTGGTCGGTTTGGGCCCGGTGGGGCTCGCGTGCCTCATGCTGTGCAAGGCGCTCGGCGCGGACAAGCTGATCGGCGTGGAGATGTCCGACGAGCGCATCGAGCTTGCGAAAAAGCTGAACCTCGTGGACCATGTGTTCAAACCCACAGACGACGTCGTCGACAAGATCAAGGAAGTCACCGGCGGCTTCGGCTGCGAAAAATCCTTCGATGCCTCCGCGAGCGATTCGGGCCGTCAGGTCGCGCTGCGCGGCGCGCGCCAGTGGGGCAGGATCGCCTACATCGGCGAGGGGCACTCCGTGCACTTCGATCCCTCGCCCGACCTGATCCACCCCCAGAAAACCCTCTACGGCAGCTGGGTCACGAATTTGGCGAACATGGAAGACCTCGTCGAGCACCTCGTGCGCTGGAACATCCACCCCGAAGACCTCATCACCCACCGCTTCGCCTTAAAGGACGCGGACAAGGCATACGGGCTCATGGCGAGCGGGCACTGCGGCAAGGTCGCCGTGGTGTTCGACGGCACCGAAAACGCATAACCCCTTTGGAATATCGCCCGCCGCTTCCTTGCGAAACGGCGGGTGCCGTCGTTTTCCGTAAAGCTTCCATCATGCCGCCCGATATTCCGCGCGCGCTTTCGTGCCAAATTGCCAATCGTTTGGAATTCCCGATTGACACGATGCCGCTTTCGTGCTACAATCAAAAAGTGTCTGGGATGCGTCCCAAATATAAGACGGGAGGAACCAACATGAAGAGAACCCTTTCCATCCTCATCGTGCTGACGATGCTGCTCGCGATCCTGCCCTCCGTGTCCCTTGCGGATGCGGCGGAGCCCAAGGTCGTGACCATCGCCACCACATGGCAGGTGCCGGACTACTTCAACGACACCGTCGAGAACAAGAAACTTCTCGAACAGGAGAACATCTTCCTGCAGGCCGTGTACACGAACACCGAGAAGCTGGGGCTCATGCTCGCCTCCAACGAACTGACGGATATCGTCATCAGCGAGTATGCATTCCTGTCCAACATCATGGCGAACAACATGGCGTTGAACCTGGACCCCATCCTCGAGGAGCACATCCCGAACTACCTCAACCCCATCTACGACACCTGCACCTCCATCCTCAGGATGCAGATGTCCGGCGGCACCGGAAACCTGTACTTCTTCGTCCCCGGACAGGGCGTTGAGTACGCCGGCTCCAACGACCGCAACATCCGCGGCTACATCGTGCGCTGGGATCTGTACAAGCAGATCGGCATGCCCGAAATCAAGGACGACCGCGACTACGTCGAAGTGCTGAAGCAGATGGTCGAAGCCGCAGGCGGCGTGACCGAAGACGGCGCTGCCATGTACGGCATCGGCATGTCGGGCACCATCCTCGCGGACTGGTATTCCCGCGGCCGCTACATCGCCGAAGCTGCGACCCGCCCCACCTACGAGGGCTTCCTGTATGAGGCTTCCGTCGTCGACGGCACGCTGATTAACGGCTATACCGACCTCGAGCGCTCCGCCTTCTGGGTAGACATGCGCTTCTACAACGACATGTGGAACGCTGGCCTGCTCGATCCGGACTGCTTCTCCATGACCTCTTCCGAACTGAGCGAGAAGGTCAAGGCGGGCGTCTACGTCGCGACGCGCAGCCGCGACAACAGCATGTACAACCTGAACGTGCTCGACGACCCGGAGACGCTCAAGGGCTTCGTCATGGTCCCCTCCAAGGGCGCCGTCATGCACGCGGACTTTTTGACGCCCTGCGGCTACGCGCCCAACGACTATACCTTTATCAACGCCAAGACCGAAAACTGGGAAGCGGCGGCAGCCGTCATGAACTTCTATCACGATCCCAACACCAGCCGCATGATTTACAGCGGCGTTCAGGGCGTACACTGGGATTATGACGAGAACGGCAAGCCCTACCTCTTCGAGAACATCGTGCAGGCCGCTTCGGAATACGGCTACGGCTCCGATTCCTTTGTCGAGGCGACGGGCGGCGTGTGGGGCGGCTATTGGGAGCTTTCCCCTTGGACGAACACCGGCACGCATCCGGACGGCTACTTCTTCGACCTGTTCAACGAGCAGACCTACCGCAAGCTGGCGCTGACGAAGCTCGACCAGGATTACGCGGCGACCTACGGCTTTGAAACGCCCTCCGCGCACCACTGCTCCATCATCGACGCGGGCAACACCACGACGCTTGTCGGCGAGCGCGGACTGCTCGTCACCCTCGGCATCACCTATATCCCGCTGGATATCCAGCGCACCATGACCAACTGCAACGACATCCTGTTCCAGTATGCGGCAGAATTGGTCATGGCGGAGGACGACGATACGTTCAACGCCCTCGTGCAGGAAGTGCAGGACGATCTCGCGGCCGCCGGCGAAGCCGATGCGTGGGCGTGGTGCTCCGAGGCGTATAATGCCTCCTTCGAGCGCATCAACCCCATCTTCGAAGAACTCCAGACCGCCTACCTCGCGCATCCCGCAGGCCGTCCCTAATACGGCAGCCGCATAGGAAATCCTTGCCCGCCGGAAGAGACGCATCTTTCGGCGGGCAAATCACTACAAGAAGAAAGAAGGCAGCCGTATGACAGCAGCATCTCGAGACATCGGCAGGCGCAAAAAGAGCAGGCGCTGGGATCTGTTCTTCGTCGCGTTCCCGCTCATGTGCATCGTGCTCGTGTTCAACTATGTGCCCCTGTTCGGCTGGGCGTTGTCCGTGTTTGAGTACAAACCCGGCACGCCGCTCATGCAAAACGAGTTTGTCGGGCTTAAATATTTTCAGATGATACTGACCTCGAAGGACATTCGCCGCGTGCTCACAAACACCATGATCTTTTCCGGCATCAACTTCATTCTCATGCCGCTGCCCATGCTCTTCGCGATCCTCCTGAACGAGATCCCGTCCACGGGGTTCAAAAAGGTCACGCAGACGCTGACGACGCTGCCCCATTTTATCAGCTGGATCATCGTCTATTCTCTGGCGTTTGCCGTTTTCTCGACGGACGGCCTGCTGAACACCCTCCTTTCCATGCTCGGCATGAAACAGCAAAAACTTCTTCAGGACAGGAACGCGGTATATGCCTTTCAGACCTTTATATCGCAGTGGAAATCGCTGGGATGGAGCTCCATCATATACATCGCGGCGATTACCGGCATCGATCAGGAGCTGTACGAAGCCGCAGCGGTAGACGGCGCGGGCAAATTCCGCTGCGCGATCCACATAACCCTGCCCGGACTCATGCCGACATTCCTCGTCGTTGCGCTGCTCGCGGTCGCGAACTTCATCAACAGCGGGCTGGATCAGTACTTCATGTTCCAGAACTCCGTCGTCATGAAAAATATCGAGGTCATCGACCTGTATACCTACCGCGTGGGTCTCAAGAATCAGGACTATTCCTACGCCACCGCAGTCGGCATGTGCAAATCGCTGATCTCGCTCGTCATGCTCTTTGTCACCAACGCCATCGCCAAAAAGGTGCGCGGCGAATCCATCGTGTAAGGAGGCAGGCATCATGAAACAGCAAATGGCGATCAAGGTTACCCCCGGGCGCAAGGTGTTTATGGTGTGCAACTACCTGTTCTTTACGCTTTTGATTCTCGTCTGCGCGTATCCGCTTTGGTATGTCTTCGTGCAGTCGCTCAGCGGAGAGATCGTCGCCGGCAAGGGCATCGTCGTGCCGTATCGGTTTACCCTAAAGAACTATGCGCAGGTTATGAAGCTGAAAGGGCTCGGCAACGCATTCAAGATTTCCGCCGCAAGGACGGGGCTCGGCTGCGTCATCACCGTCACCTGCTGCATGATGTTGGGCTATCTCTTCTCCAAGGAGGAAATGCCCTTCCGCAGGCTGCTCTACAGGATGCTGGTCATCTGCATGTATATTTCCGGCGGACTGATCCCCAGCTACCTCACCGTCAAGTATGTGGGGCTCATGAATTCCTTTTGGGTGTACATCATCCCGTGGGCGGTCAATGCGTACAACGTCGTGCTCGTGAAGACCTTCGTCGAGCAGCTGCCCGCATCGGTCGAGGAGAGCGCGATGCTCGACGGGGCGGGCGTGTTCACGATATTGTTCCGCATCATCCTGCCGATGTCGCTGCCGATTCTGGCGACGATCGCGGTGTATTCCTCCGTCGCGCAGTGGAACAGCTGGTTTGACAACCACCTGTACACGGCGCTCGACGAAAACCTTACGACCCTGCAGTACATGCTCTACAACTACCTCAATCAGGCGGAACGGCTCAGCCAGCTCCTCGCGGAAGGCAAAAACCTCAACTCCGACCAGATTCTCACGCCGAAGGGCGTGCGCATGACCGTCACGATGATTACCGTCATTCCGGTACTGTGCATCTACCCCTTCCTGCAGCGGTATTTCGTCAAGGGCATCATGATCGGCGCCGTCAAGGGCTGATATGCAACCTCCCCACTCCCCTACGGGGGAGTTTTTTCTTGCATTCGCTTCGGCACCGTGGTACAATGTGCCATGGACTGATGCGTTCGGATATTTTCTTCATTCGGAGCGATTCTCATGGAATACGGGGAGGATTCCCGATGCATTTTGTTGCGAAAGAACCGATATACAAGGGCTGGTCGGGCGATAAAAAATACCGCGTTACCGACGAAAACGGTACGCGGTACCTGTTGCGCGTATCCGACATCGCCCAACGCGATAAAAAGCAATCCGAATTTACCATGATGCAGCGCCTCGCGTCTCTCGGAATCCCCATGTGCCTGCCCGTCGCGTTCGGCACATGCGAAGATGGCGTGTATTTCGTCCTGACTTGGATCGACGGCGAAGACGCCGAACAGGTAATTTCCGATTATTCCGATGCCGAGCAGTATGCGTATGGCATTGAAGCGGGACACATCCTTCGGAAAATCCATTCCATCCCCGCGCCTGCAACCGTTGAGGATTGGGAAGTCCGTTTCAATCGAAAGGCGGATCACAAAATCAAAAACTATACTGTGTGCCCCCTCAAATACGAAAACGGACAGGCGTTTATCGACTACATCGACGAAAACCGCCATTTGCTGAAAGACAGGCCGCAGGTATATCAACACGGGGATTATCATATCGGCAATTTCATGATCGACCGCAGCGGCAAGCTCTTTGTTATCGATTTTAACCGAAACGATTACGGGGACCCGTGGGAAGAATTCAACCGCATCGTTTGGTGCGCGCAGAAATCCCCCCGATTCGCCTCGGGCATGGTAGACGGATATTTTGAAGGCGACGTGCCCATGGCCTTTTGGAAACTGCTGGCGCTCTACATTGCAAGCAACGCGCTTTCTTCGCTGTACTGGGCAATCCCGTTCGGGCAGGAGGAAATCGATACCATGGTGAACCAGGCCAAGGACATTTTGTCCTGGTATGATGCCATGCGCAACATAGTACCTTCTTGGTATCGTAATAGGAATGGTTCGTAAGTGAGCAGATACACCATATCCCGAATAAAACAGAGCGAGGGAGACGGAAAATGGAATTGCGCAAAATCAATATTCGGGATGCTTTTCCCCAATGGGAGTATACCACTGCCTTGCCCGCCGACGAGAACGGGCTCACAAATCCGTATCACGGCGTTTCATACGATGCATATTTGGAAAAAGTGCTCCCGACTATAATTTCATATGAACATCCATCCGACATGCCGGATTGGTTTGTGCCGGAGACATATTTTTATCTATGGGACGGCGATTGTTTGGTCGGAGAGTTCCGAATCCGGCACCGCTTAACGGAAGCGCTGCGCAACGGCGCGGGTCATATCGGATTCAGCATTCGGAAAGACGCTCGCGGAAAAGGCTACGGAACCGCCGGCTTAAAACTTACGATACAAATCGCCAAAGAGATGATTCAGGAAGAAGAAATATACTTGCGCGTGAATAAGGACAATATCGCATCGCAAAAAGTCATGCAAAAGAACGGCGCCTACTTGGCGGGAGAAGACGAAAATCACTATTTTATGCGAATTCCGAAATAAGAGGCCAGTATGACAAAACCATAGTATAGCCGTCAAGCGCAAATCTGCCGAATCCGACCCGCTCCCCCATGCGCAAATATATGCGCAATCAAAGGGGAGCATTTTTGCTGAAAAAGTGTGTTCTCCGAGGCGAACCGGCGTTTAGGGCTAAAACGGGCTCCCCCTTGCGCCGATCCTTCTGTACTTTCCGTTTCCAAGAAATTCGATACATCCCCTGTTTCTCAACAGCTGTAACTGCTGGCGTATTTTCGGGCGTACGTTGTTATTTTCAGGGTGGAGAGAAGCGAGATGTTTTTCAAACGCATACACTTCTTCCAGCGTGAAATCGTCATCGGGGATTTGGTTGACACACAGCAGCACATCAAGCAGCCAGCCGCGCCCCCGTATGTCTTTCACGTACAATTCGTCCGAAGCTTTCGTCCTCTGCACCACCTCATCAACGCGATATACATACCCGTCTTTGACGATGGGAATTACGCCCTGCTTCGGAATCCGCGAAAGAAGGATGTTGCAGTCGACCCAATTTGCCCTGCGCGCGGTCGGAGACAGCGGTTTCCGCTTTTCTATGATATTCGGAACAAAAAAGTGCTTCGGGATACAATATACGTCATGCACGGATTCGTCATTTGATGAATAGGACAGGCACAGCAAGTCGGGATTGTTGTCGCTCTGAATGCGCGTCATCATGGTATCGTACGTGCCATCGTTTACTTTGTTGCCGAACGCGCCGTCCTTGCTTTTCAGTTCGTATTCGCTGTAGCATATATCACAGAAAAAATCCGCAACGGGTCTGTTGTTTCCGAATCTGAAAATGTGCCTGTTGCCGCACCGCGGGCAATACATATTTTCTGAAACCCACGCCTCCGTGACTACTCTGGCAATCTGCGAGCGGTTGGCATAGCCTTTCGCTATGGAAAAATCCATCTTCAGTATCATAGAAACACACCTCACCCCTCAGGCGTTTGCGATTCGCTTCAAAAGAGCAGCTGCGCCACGGCCGCGTTGTGTACGTCCATCCCCTTTTGCGTGAGGCGCATTCTGTCTCCTTCGATCAAGGCATATCCCATGCTTTCGAGCGCCTTTGCCCGCTCCCAAAGCGATGTGCCGAATTTCTCCTCGATCGCGCGAAGGTTTATCCCCTCCGAAGTGCGCGTCCCCAAGAGCACCGTCTCTTCGAGCGCATCCTCTAAGGACAACACCGTCTTCTCCCGCCCGATGCCGCCCGCCATGTATTCCTCGATCGCATCCGCATTCCGATAGCGCGCCCCGCGAAAGAGGGAATGCGCCGCGCAACCGAGCCCTATGTACTCCCCGCGCGTCCAATAGACCATGTTGTGCCGGGAGTGAAAGCCTTTTTTTGCGTAGTTGGATATTTCATAGCGGAAAAGCCCCGCTTCTTTCAGAAAACCCTCCGCCATATGCTGCATGAAGAGTGCTTCTTCCTCCCCGCACGGGGAAAGCGCGCCGCGTTCCATTTGGCGCGTAAGCGGCGTCCTCTCCTCCCAAATCAGGCTGTATGCCGAAATGTGCGGGATGTCGAGCGCGACCGCCCTTTCCAGCGTCTCGCGCCATTGTGCAATCGTCTGCGTGGGCAATGCGTACATGAGGTCAAGATTGACATTGGTAAATCCTTCCGCCTGCGCCATTTTGACGGTATTTTCCGCCTCGCGCCACGTGTGGATGCGTCCCAGGATGCGCAATAGATGCTCCTGCGAAGCCTGCGCCCCGAGGGAGATGCGGTTCACACCATATTCTCTATACAGCCTGAGCTTTTCCCGATCCACCGAGTCGGGGTTGCATTCGATCGTCCACTCCGCGCCGTCTTCGATATCAAACCTTTCGCATATGCCGCAAAGCAGCGTTTGCGCTGCGTCCAAAGACAACAGCGAGGGCGTGCCCCCGCCGATGAAGACCGTCGAAAGCCGCTCCCCGCGATAGCTGTCCGCCTCGCGAAGAACGGTTTTGATATATTCCGCCTCGACGTCCTGTCGCCCCGCGTAGGATGCGAAATCGCAATACGCGCACTTTTTTGCGCAGAACGGGATGTGGATGTATAGTGAAGGCATGCCTATCTCCTTCTCCTGCGCCGCTTTCTTCGCCCCCGAAGCGCCGCAAACGCCGCGCCGCCCGCCAGCACCGCACCGCCCAAGAGGACAAGCGGCAACAGGGAGTTGCCGCCCCTCGCCTCCGATCCCTCGGCGGACAGAGGCGTTTCCATGGGTTCCGCCTCGGGCGCTTCCGTCGGTTCGGGCGTATTCGTCGGCTCCGCCGTAGGTTCGGCGGCTTTGGGTGCTCTGGCGGCCGACAAGTTCTCAAAAAAATCGTTCTTTTCGACGTCCGCCCCGACGGTCGAAGCATATAGCCCGAACGCACGGTTGTCGTACTTCACGCCCGCCTTATCCATGCTGTAATACTTCTGCTGGGATTTGTGCTCCGCAAAGCCGATCTTTGCGACCTCGAGCGCGGTCTTCCCGCCGAGGGCTTCGAGGGGCGTGTCCCAGTCCATGCGGATCGCGTTTTCCTTGTAGAGGTGGATATAGAGCTTTTTTACCTGCCACGCGCCGAATTGCGCCGCAGATTCGGGATACTGCGCCCCGTCCGCCGCCTTTTCGATCGCCTTAGGCATCATGCGCGCGGTGATCTTGTGCTGGTTGTGCCCGTATTCGCCGTTGAAATCGTGCGTCGCGATCACTTCCGGCTTATACCTGCGTATGCGTTGTACGAGCTCGCCCAGGATTTTCTCCTCGCCGCCCCAATAGGAAATCCCCTCGCTGATCGAAGAAACGGACTTGTCCGCGAGGTTGATAAATTCCGGATAGTTCCTTACGCCCATCGCCTACAGGCCGTTGAGCGCCTCCTGCCGCCGCATGCGCGTGCAGTTCGCCATATAGACGACGACGGTGGAGTGCTTTTGCGCGACGGCGTAATAGGGAATCGCGCCGCCAAAGAACAGCTCCTCGTCGTCCTGATGCGTAGAGACCAGCATGAAATCCGCCTTCTCGACGGGCGCATCCCACGTTTGCAGGTTGGACTGTGGCATGCCTTCGGAATACACGCGGATTTCCGCGATGCCCTGCCCCGCCTTTCGGCATTTGATTCTGACATATTTCGTCTCGGGCTGTAGCGCCTGATACGCCGTGATGCACGGGAACGTCTCGCTCGAATCGTGCAGCGCGATCTCTGCGTTCTCCGCGTCGTATTCTATGATCTCATAGTCC
>CAYFRC010000038.1:7791-11608 GCA_964345325.1 uncultured Oscillospiraceae bacterium | reverse complement strand
AGAACCTGCTGCCGAAGCCATCCCCGCACCGGTTCCCGCTGTGCCGCAGGCGCCCGTTTCCGTGCCGCAGCAGGAAGCGCAGCCCGCCCCCGCAGAAAATCCTGCGCCGAAAGCGGAACCTGCCCCCGCGCAGCCTGCGGAAGAGGCGGAGCGTGCAAAGCCCGCAGCGCCGTGGCTGCAATCGTCCGCGCCGCGCGCCCTGAATGCGCGCCTTTCCCTCAGGGAACAGGCGGCGCAGGCGCAATCCGGCATCAATCCGCGCCGCAGCCGCAGCCTGCACGAGATCGTGGACGAGCAGTGGCGCAAATCGCGCTTGGATCAGTTGGGGCATCCCGTCCCCGCGGGCGCGACCAGTGTTCCCGTCGCAAGTCCCGTCGAACGCGCCGCCAATGCGGTGGAGGAGGCGTGGAAGCTCGCAGATGCCCGTTCGGGGCTGCTCGGCAGTTTGCTGAACATCTCCGCGCTGCGCGAAGCCATCGCCGAATGCCTCGGCCTTTCGCAGCAGGAGGCGAAAAAGAAGCCTTCCGACGAACTGCTCACCCAGCTGGAGGCGGAACGGCTCAAGATCATGGGCGAGATCGACGCGCTCAAGCAAAAGCGCTCGGAAGTGACCGAGGCGCTCATGGAGGAGCTCCGCGCCGCCAATCGGCAGGAGATCGCAAGCTTTGAGGCGAGAAATCGCGCGCTGAAAGAGGAAATCGCCAAAAACGAGCGAATCGCCGAACAGGCGCACAAGAATGCCGAAGCCGCGCAGGAAACCTTAAAGCGCGTCGGTACCGATTTTGAGAAAAAGCTCTTGGAAGGCGCCGTATCCGAGCACACGCTGTCTGTCATCCGCGGGAGCGTCGCTGCGATGCCCGAGCAGACGGAGCGATTGTCGCTGTACGACCCCGGCGCGGGCCAGCTCATCAGCGATTTGCGCGTGCAGATGGAAAACGCGGGCTTTTACCTCTCCAATGCCGAGATGGTGAACCTTTTGATCTCCATGCACGTGGGGCGGCTGCTTATCCTCTCCGGATCGCCCAACACGGGAAAGAGCGAGCTCGCAAGAAGGCTCGCGGCATCCTTAGGACTTACGCCCGAAAACGGGCGCTTTGTGGAGCTGCACAGCCTCGGCGACGAGGCGCTGGACAAGCTCATCGAAAACAGCGACGGGCTTACGCCCGTGGTCGCGCTGTATGACGACGTGAACCTGGAGGCAGATACGAACAATCGCAACGCGCTTTTGCGCAAGTGGGAGCGCGCGAAGCGCGCGGGCATTCCGCTGTGCGTGATTCTCACCGCACAGGACGCGCCGATCGGCGAACCGCTCTCGGCGAGGCTCTTGTCGCGCTCGTTCTTCATCCGCCTGGAGCGCACGCCGTTTGATACGCCGTGGCGCCCGGCACGCGAGGTGCTGCCCTCCGCCGAAAAGGCGGTCTCCTTTGCGGCGCTCGAAAAGATGCTCAGGCCCGCGCAGGACGTCGATACGACGATCGAGCTTCGGCTCGAAAAGCTGCGCGCGGGGCTGAAAGCGCTCGACTGGACGCTCGACAGGCGCACGTTGTCCGATTTGTGGCTGTACTGCGCGATCGGCACGTCGCTGCTCAAATTGACCCCGATGGAAACGCTCGATTACGCACTCGCCCAGCGCGCGATGCCCGAAATGCTCGCCGCGATGGATATCGACGCGCTTCACGAACTGCCAAACCTGTTCTGCGACATGCCGCGCTGCCTCAGCCTGATGGACCAGCCGCTGCCGCTGCCGCCTATCTAAAAAACATATGCAAAAAGCCGGTCCTTCGCGGGATCGGCTTTTTTGCGTTGCGGGACGCTATTCTTCTGCGGTCATCCTGCCGACGCAATCGTCGTTGATCATGAGGATCTTCGCACCGCTGCGCCTTGCGACATCGGGCAGCGCGGCGGCGGGGTATGTCACGAGGGATGTGCCGATCACGAGCATCAGGTCGCAATCCTGCGCCATTTCATACGCGATATCGATGCCGCGCACATTGTCCCCGTACAAAACCACGTCCGTATCCCACATTGCGCCGCATTTGGGGCACGAGAGTGCCTTTTGCAGGGCGACCCGGTCGCGCGCGTCGTACAGCGGCTTGAGCGCCTTTCGGAATGCGCGCGCATCCATGGTGTTTTTGCACCTTGGGCAGACGACCTTTTGCAGCGTGCCGTGCAGTTCGATCACGTCCTTGCTGCCTGCGCGCGTGTGCAGCCCGTCGATGTTCTGCGTGACGACGGGCACGTTCCATTCGGCCAATTTTTTGTGCGCCTCGTTCGGCTCCCTGTCGCACCAGGATACCATGTCCAAAAACAGTTCGAAAAACTCCGCGCGGTTTGCCTCGAAATAGTCCCGCGAGAGGAAATCGCGAATCGGCCGCCCCTTCCACGTCCCCTGAAACGTGGGAATGTCGCTCGGCGCGGAGATGCCCGCGCCCGTGAGCGCGACGGGGCGCTTTGCGGATTTTACGCGGCGTTCTATCTCGTTCATCGGAACCCAGCCTTTCTCTCATGAAAAATGGTATAAAAAATCGCCTGCGTCCCTTATGGAGACACAGGCGGCAGCATTACTTTGCGAGCGCTTTCTTCGCAACGTCCACGAGGCTCGTGAACGCGGCGGCGTCGGCGATGGCGATCTCGGAGAGCATTTTGCGGTTGAGATCGATGCCGGCAACCTTCAGGCCGTTCATCAGCTTGGAGTAGCTGATCCCGTTCATGCGCGCAGCGGCGTTGATACGGGCGATCCACAGCCTGCGGAAATCGCGCTTCTTCAGCTTTCTGCCGATATATGCGTAGCGCAGAGAACGGCGAACCTGTTCGCTGGCGGCGCGGTACTGCTTGCTCTTGGCCCCGAAGTAGCCCTTCGAGAGCTTAAAAACCTTGCGACGTTTCTTGAGGGCGTTTACGGCCCTTTTCACTCTTGCCATTCTTGATTCGCCTCCTTACTTATACGGAATGAGTTTTTTCACGGTCTTCTCCATGGCAGTCGCCACGTAAGCGATCTTGCGCAGGTTGCGGGTGCGTTTTGTGGGCTTCTTGGTCAGAATGTGGCGCTTATACGCCTGGCTGCGCTTGATCTTGCCGTTTTTGGTGATGCTAAAACGCTTGGCAGCGCCGCGATGCGTCTTCTGTTTGGGCACGGAAAACTCCTCCTCTCATTCTATTCCTTATCGCGCGGGGCGAGGATCATGCTCATGTTGCGCCCCTCCATCAAGGGACGGCGCTCGATGACGGCGTGCTCCTTGATGCTTTCCGCAAACTTTTCCATAACCTCAAGGCCGATTTCGGAGTGGGCAATCTGCCTGCCGCGAAAGCGGATGGCGACCTTCACCTTGTCGCCGTCGCCGAGGAACTTGATCGCAGCTCTCCGCTTGACGTCGATATCGTGGTCTTCGATCGTTGCGGAAAGGCGCACCTCTTTGACGGTGATGACCTTTTGATTTTTGCGAATCTCCCGCGCGCGTTTGGACTGTTCGAAACGGTACTTGCCGTAGTCCATCAGCTTGCAAACCGGCGGCTTTGACGTTGGCGCGATCTTGACCAAATCCAGCTGACGTTCCTCAGCCAGACTCAGCGCGTTTGCCGTGGGCATGACACCGAGCTGTGTCCCGTTTTCGTCGATCACTCGAACTTCACGGTCGCGGATCTCCTCGTTAATCATCAGATCGTTAATGCGGACGCACCTCCTGAAAGTATACATAAAAAATTGCGGACAGCCTGCCGCTTCCGCATAGGAACGGATGTCTCCGTTCGATAGACGACCTGTTCAGAAGCAAAAGCCCCGAAAACGCAGGTGAGAAGCGACAAACTTCTTCTTGACAAA
>CAYFRC010000038.1:0-7746 GCA_964345325.1 uncultured Oscillospiraceae bacterium | reverse complement strand
TAACACCCTGCGGATGCCCGTTTCGCGATAAAAAGCGGCGCGCCGGAGAAAAAATCCGGCGCGCCGAAAGGGAGATTGGATTAGTACATGCCGCCCATGCCGCCTGCGGGAGCCGCCGGGACGGGGGGATTCTTCTCGGGCAGATCCGTCACGAGGGACTCGGTCGTCAGCACCATCTGCGCGACGGAAGCGGCGTTCTGCAGCTCGCAGCGCACTACCTTGGTCGGGTCGATGATGCCGCGCTCGGTCATGTCGCCGTACTCGTCCTTGGCGGCGTCATAGCCGTAGCCCAGAGCGCCCTTGTGCTTGATGTTCGCGACGACCACGGAGCCTTCGACGCCCGCGTTGATGGCGATCTGGCGAATCGGCTCTTCCAGCGCGCGCAGCACGATGGAGATGCCGGTCTTCACGTCGCCGGAAGCATCATCGAGGAGCTTCGCAACGGCCTTGCTCGCAGCGATGAGCGCGGTGCCGCCGCCGGGCAGGATGCCCTCTTCCACTGCGGCGCGGGTCGCGGCGAGCGCGTCCTCGATGCGGAGCTTGCGCTCCTTCATCTCGACTTCGGTGGCTGCGCCGACGTTGATGACTGCTACGCCGCCCGCGAGCTTTGCGAGGCGCTCCTGCAGCTTCTCACGGTCGTAATCGGAGGTGGTCTCCGCGATCTGCGCGCGGATGGAGGCGATGCGCGCCTTAATCTCGGACGCGTCGCCCGCGCCCTCGACGATGGTGGTGTTTTCCTTGTCAACCTTGACCTGACGCGCCGTGCCCAGCATGTCGACGGTCGCATCCTTCAGCTCGATGCCGAGTTCTTCCGTGACGACCTGTCCGCCGGTCAGGATCGCGATGTCCTGCAGCATGGCCTTGCGGCGATCGCCGAAGCCGGGTGCCTTGACGGCGACGCAGGTGAAGGTACCGCGCAGCTTGTTGAGAACCAATGTTGCGAGCGCCTCGCCCTCGACCTCTTCGGCGATGATGAGGAGCTTCTTGCCGCTCTGCACGACCTGCTCCAGAAGGGGCAGGATCTCCTGAATGTTGGAAATTTTCTTGTCGGTGATGAGGATGAAGGGATTGTCGAGCTCGGCGACCATCTTCTCGGGTTCGGTCACCATGTACGCGGACGCATAGCCGCGATCGAACTGCATGCCTTCGACAAGCTTCAATTCGGTCTTCATGGTCTTGGACTCTTCGACGGTGATGACGCCGTCTTTGCCGACCTTCTCCATCGCGTCGGAAATCAGGTCGCCCACGGTTTCATCGGCAGAGGAGTTCGCGGCGACCTGCGCGATCGCCTTTTTGTTTTCGATGGGCTTGGACATTGCGGCGAGCGATTCGACGGCGGCTTCGGTTGCCGCTTCGATGCCCTTGCGAAGCCCCATGGGGTTCGCGCCTGCGGTGACGTTCTTCAGCCCTTCGCGGATGATCGCCTGCGCGAGAAGGGTCGCCGTGGTAGTGCCGTCGCCTGCGGTGTCGTTGGTCTTGGTGGCGACTTCCTTTACGAGCTGCGCGCCCATGTTCTCAAAGGCATCCTCAAGCTCGATTTCCTTGGCGATGGTCACGCCGTCGTTGGTGATGAGCGGCGCACCGAACTTTTTGTCGAGCACGACGTTGCGGCCTTTGGGACCGAGGGTAATTTTTACGGTATCGGCCAGCGCGTTGATGCCCCTTTCCAGAGCATGACGGGCTTCTTCTCCATATAGAATCTGCTTTGCCATTTCTGCTTTCCTCCTAAATTATTCTACCACGGCCAGAATGTCGCTCTGACGGACGATGATGTACTCTTCGCCGTCCAACTTGCACTCTGTGCCGGCATACTTGGAATAGATAACCTTCTGCCCGACGGAAACATGCATGACGATGTCCTTGCCGTCCACGTTGCCGCCCGGACCGACGGCGAGCACTTCCGCCATCTGCGGCTTTTCTTTCGCGGTGCCCGCGAGGAGCAGCCCGCCCTTGGTGGTCTCTTCCGCCTCTAAGTTCTTAATCACGACGCGATCGCCCAGCGGATGAATTTTCATTTGACAGCCTCCCTATCTCGGTAATTCTTGTTAGCACTCTTGTTGGTTGAGTGCCAATCTACGTCTATAGTGTATCGCAAACAGGACGGTCTTGCAACACTTTTTGATAGAAAATATGTAAACTTTTTGTGAATCAGCTCAACCAGCGCGAGAAAGCGGCACTTCGGAGCGTGTCGGGGCACAAATGTTCGAATACGCCTGCCTTGCGCGCGCTCACCATCCTGCCCTGCCCCATGAGAACCCAGTCTATCAGCTGCAAGCCTGCCTCCGCAAACACGCCGCAAAGCGCGTTCAGAAAGCGGATGTCTTCATCCGTAAATGCCATGTCGCCTTCGCTTCTGTAATCGGCGATTGCAGCCGCCTGCGCGTGGCACAAAAGCGCGTCCCGCGCGAAATGGCGCACGGACTTTTGCTCGATATCGACGGGAACGGCGCTCAGAAGATGCCCCGCGCTCCCCATGCAGAGGAGCCGCGCCTCATTCTGGCGCGAGGCGCGGAACATGCCCAAACAATATTGCCTGAAAGATGCCATATCCGCGATCTTCGCCCTGTCCGTAAGGCGCGATGCGGCATATGCGTCCGCTGCGGAGGCGACGCATTCGAGAAAGCGCGCCGTCGCAAGGCCTATGCCCCTGCACTGCGCGAGCTCGTCCTTCGGTGCGTGGAGCGCGCCCGAAAACGTTCCGAAGCGGCGGAGAGCCTCGTGCGCGACGGGGTTCATGTCGCCGCGCGGACGCGTGTAAAACAAGAGCAGTTCCAGCACCTCGTGCGGCGCAAAGGACTCGATGCCCTCGTCCCGCGCCCGCTTTCGGAGTCTTTCCCGATGCCCGACATGCACCTTTTCCATCCGCCCGCACCCCCTTTTCCTTGAATTATACAATTTTCCGCGCGGAAAAGCAATGCCGATGGAGGAATCCCGAAACTTTTGTCGAATACGAATATGGGAAAGAATCTGTGCGGAAGGGGAAAGCAACGTGCCTTCAAGAAGGAAAACCAAGCGCGTCAAAACGCGCTTTTACGCCATCGCGCTGGGAACGGTGCTCGTCATCACCGTATATATCCTGCTCATCCAGCTCACCGACAGGAACAATGCGCTCATCCGCGAGAAGGAACAGAGCGTATTGCAGCAGCAGCAGAAAAATACGGAAATGCAGCGGAAGATCGACTTTGCCAAGACCGAGGAATTTGCCGAGCGCGAGGCGCGGCGCATACTGGATCTTGCGAGAGAAGGGGAGACGCGCTATGTCGTCGAAGACGGGGATTAGGCGGCAGGCGGTATTGGATATAGGCTCCAATTCCGTCAGGCTCGAGGTTGCGGACGTATCGAAAGACGGCATAGAGCGCGTGTATCACGAAGAGATCACATCGCGCCTCATCGAGGGCATGGAAAACGGCATGCTTTCGGACGCGGCGGTCGCGCGCACGCAGAGGGCGATCCGCGCGCTCGCGGACGACGCGCGTGCGCGGGGCGCGGAATACGTATACGCTTTCGGCACGAGCGCGCTGCGCGACGGGGAAAACCGCGCCGCGATTATCGACAATGCGCGGGCGTACGGCATCAGGTTTCGCCTGCTCGCCCCGGAGGACGAGGCGATTTTGGCGTTCGATTCCGTGGAAAAGGACGGCGCGCGGGGCGTTATCGATATCGGCGGCGGCAGCACGGAGATCGTCACGGGCGTAGACGGCGCCATCGCGAGCGTTTTCTCCGCGCAGTTGGGCGCGGTGCGCCTCTTTGATATGACGAGCGGTTCCAGAAACCGCGACTACCTGCTCTACACCGCAAAGCGCATTTTGGAAGAGCCCTGCAAGGAGGCCCGCGCGCTCGCGGACGTCGAATGGACGGCGGAGGGCGGAACCTCCACGGCGCTCGGCTGCGTCCTCATGGGGCTTCCAGAGTACGACCCGCTGCGCGCGGAGGGGTATCGCATCGAAAGGAGCCGCCTTTCGGACGCGCTGGATCGCTTTTGCGCGCTGTCGCCCGTGGAAATCAAGGCGATTGAGGGCATGGAGGAAAAGCGCGCCGACATCATCCACTGCGGCGCGGCGATCCTGCTCTGCGCGATGGAGCTGCTCGGCGTGCAGCATGTCGCCGTGAGCAGCCACGACAACATGCTTTCCTATCTCAACGGCTGTGTCCGAAAGAGCCTGTTCGGGTGAATTGTACGGAGCCCATAGGGGTTCTTTTTATGCCATATAACAATTCCTGTCTTGCGCGAAAAAAAAACTCTGCTATAATAGAAAATAGAATACTTTGCACCCGAAAAAGCGAAAAGGAGCGTGTGAGATATGCGGGAATACCAAAGGCTGAAAGATCAGGTCGTCATCATCACCGGTGCGGCACAGGGGCTTGGCGAAGCGCTCGCGCAAAGGCTGGATGAGGAAGGGGCGAGCGTGCTCGTCGCCGACATGAATATTGAGGCCGCGTCAAAGGTAGCGGAAGGTCTTCGCGATGCCATCGCGATGCAGGTCAACGTGTGCGATCCCGAGCAGTGCGATGCCATGGTGCAGGCGGCTCTGGACAAATGGGGTCGCGTGGATAAATTGGTCGCCAACGCCGGCATCGTCATTTCCGGCGCGATCGAGGAGATGACCTACCGCCAGTTCGCCAAGGTCGTCGATGTCAACCTGAACGGCTATTTCAACGTGTGCAAGTCCGCGGTGGCGGCGTTTCGCAGGCAGGGCAAGGGCGTCATCGTGCAGATCAACTCCAAGAGCGGCAAAAAGGGCTCTGCGAAAAACGGCGCATATGCCGCGAGCAAATTCGGAGGCATCGGGCTCACGCAGTCGCTGGCGCTGGAGCTCGCGCAGGAAAACATCCGCGTGAATTCCATCCTGCCCGGAAACCTGCTCGATTCCCCGCTGTGGGTCAATTCGCTGTACGAGCAGTACGCCCGAAATCAGGGCACCACCAAGGAAGCGATCCGCGAAAAGTACATCAACCAGGTGCCCATGCGCCGCGGCTGCCAGTATGAAGACGTGGCGAACGTCATGGTGTTCCTCCTGAGCGACGAATCCTCCTACATGACCGGCCAGGCCATCAACGTGACCGGCGGTCAGCAAATGTTCTAAATTACGGAAAGGACGGGAAGCAATATGAAAACCACGGCAGTACGCCTGTACGGCGTGAACGATTTGCGGCTCGAAACCTTCGAGCTGCCCGAAATTAAGGACGACGAGATTCTTGCGCGCGTCGTATCCGACTCCATTTGCATGTCCACCCACAAGGCCGCCCTGCAGGGCAAAAACCACAAGCGTGTGCCGGACGACGTCGCCGAAAACCCCGTCATGGTGGGGCATGAGTTCTGCGGCGTAATCGAAAAGGTCGGCGCGAAATGGGCGGACAAGTTCCAAGCGGGGCAGAAATTTACCATCCAGCCCGCGCTCAACTACAAGGGCTCCATGGCGTCCCCCGGCTATTCCTATCCCTATGTCGGCGGCAACGCGACCTATGTCATCCTCCCGAACGAGGTCATGGAGTGCGACTGCCTGCTGGACTACAAGGCAGACGCGTTCTTCTTCGGCTCCCTCGCGGAACCGCTCAGCTGCATCGTCGGCACCTATCACGCGATGTATCACACCACCGCCGGCTCCTACGAGCACAAGATGGGCATCGTAGAGGGCGGCAGCCTCGCGATCCTGGCGGGCGCGGGCCCCATGGGTCTCGGCGCGATCGACTACGCGATCCACTGCGACAGAAAGCCGTCGCTGCTGGTCGTGACGGATATCGATCAGGCGAGGCTCGACCGCGCGCAGACCATCTACACGGTGGAAGAAGCGGCGGCAAACGGCGTGAAGCTGGTGTACCTCAACACCTCCGGCGACGACCCCGTCGCCAAGCTCCGCGCGCTGACGGACGACAAGGGCTATGACGATGTGATGGTCATGGCGCCCGTGCGCGCCTTGGTCGAGCAGGGCGATAAGATTTTGGGGCGCGACGGCTGCCTGAACTTCTTTGCGGGCCCCACGAATACGCAGTTTGCGGCGGAACTCAATTTCTACAACGTGCATTACGGCTCCACGCACATCGTCGGCACCTCCGGCGGCAACACCGCCGACATGGTCGAATCTCTGGAGATGATGGCGCAGGGCAAGCTCAATCCCGCCGGCATGGTCACCCACATCGGCGGCCTGGACGCGACCATAGGTGCCGTGATCGACCTTCCCAAGATCCCCGGCGGCAAGAAGCTCATCTACACCGGCATCGCCATGGAGCTGACCGCCATCGACGACTTCGCCGAAAAGGGCAAGACCGATCCCCTCTTCGCGCAGCTCGACGCGCTGTGCAAGGCGAACAACGGGCTTTGGAACGCCGAGGCGGAAAAATACCTGCTCGCCCACGCAAAGCCGATCGAATAACCCATACGACGTACCCCTCATTCAAATCAGCGGGAGGAATGCCTTTTGAGAATGGACAGCATCGCCATTTTGGATCTCGGCGGCGGAAACAGCGCCGACATCGCACGCAGGATTCGCGCCATGGGCGTGTATTCCGAGATATACCCCCATGACATATCGGTGAAAGAACTCACGGAGCACTCCGGCATCCGCGGCATCGTCGTGGACGGCGGGAGCTGCCGCGCGTACCCCGGGCAGGTTTTGACGCTGCCCGAAGGGCTGTACGCCTGCGGCGTTCCCGTGCTCACGGTCGGCTTCGGCGAAAAGCCCGATTACGCCGCGTGGCCTGAAAACACCGATGTCGTGCTGAAGGCATTCCTCGACCTGTGCGGCGCGCGCCACAGCTGGACGATGCAGAATTTCATCGACGATCAGGTAGCGCAGCTGCGCAAGGAAATCGGAGAGAAAAAGGTCATCCTCGCGCTCTCCGGCGGCGTGGATTCCTCCGTCGTGTGCGCGCTGCTATACAAGGCCATCGGCGAAAACCTCATCTGCGTACATGTAAACCACGGGCTTCTGCGCAAGGGCGAGCCCGAGCAGGTCGTGCGCGTGTTCCGCGAGGAGATGGGCGTAAACCTGATCTACGTGGATGCGACCGAGCGCTATCTGGAAAAACTCGCGGGCGTATCCGATCCCGAGGAGAAGCGCATGATCATCGGCGGCGAATTCATCGACATCTTCGTCGAGGAGGCGAACAGGCTTTCCGGCGTGGAATTCCTTGGGCAGGGCACCATCTATCCCGACATCCTCGAGAGCGGTACGAAGACCGCGCCCGTCGTCAAGAGCCATCACAACGTCGGCGGCCTCCCGTCGCACGTGCCGTTTACGCTCGTCGAGCCGCTCAAATACCTCTTCAAGGACGAGGTGCGCGCGGTCGGCGAGGCGCTGGGGCTGCCGCACGGCATGGTCTACCGCCAGCCGTTCCCCGGCCCCGGGCTGGGCGTGCGCTGCATCGGCGCAATCACCCGCGACAGGCTCGAAGCCGTGCGCGAGAGCGACGCGATCCTGCGCGAGGAGTTTGAAAAGTGCGGCCTCGCGGGCAAGGTGTGGCAGTATTTCACCGTCGTGCCCGACGTCCGCTCGACCGGCGTGCGAGACGGCGAGCGCTCCTACGAGTGGCCGGTCATTCTCCGCGCCGTCAATACCGTCGACGCGATGACCGCGACCGTCGAGCCGATCCCCTACGACGTGTTGGACACAATCACCCGCCGCATTACGCGCGAGGTGAAGGGCGTGAACCGCGTGCTCTACGACGTTACGCCCAAGCCCGTCGCGACCATCGAGTGGGAATAACTGACAAAACCCGCAAAGCCTTGAAAACACTGGGTTTTTGAAG
>CAYFRC010000037.1:1500-11856 GCA_964345325.1 uncultured Oscillospiraceae bacterium | reverse complement strand
TCGGCATGGTCAAGCTCGACAACGGCATGACCATGTACCTCGAATTCTCCTACAGCCAGGAGATCGAGGAAGGACTGATCGGCGTGGAGATCTACGGCTCCAAGGGCGGCGCGGTCGTCGAGCCGCACCTGACGCTCATGACCGAGATGTACGACTACATGGTCAACATCACCCCGCAGCTCGACCACGCGAACGACGTGAATTTCGAGGCGGAAATGCGCCACTTCATCGACGTGGTGAACGGCGAAATCGAGAACCGCAACACCATCGACGACGGCATCGAGCTCATGCGCGTCATCTGCTCCATGTACGAATCCGCCCGCACGGGGCGCGAGGTGATTATCCCGCGCTGATTCCGCGCAAGAATACGATTTTGGCATACCCGCTTCTCACGAACGCGACAGAACAAGAAACGGAGGCATACCATGATTATTCAACCCGATTGGCAGAACCAGCACGTGCTGCACATCAACCGCGAAAAGCCGCGCGCGACGCTGTTCCCCTACCCCTGCGTCGAGACGGCGCTTTTGGGCGACCGTGGGCTTTGCGAAGCCTTCCGCCTTCTGAACGGCGAATGGGACTTCTGCTATGCGCCCACGGGGCGCGCGCCCGTCGGCTTCGAGCAGCCCGACTACGTGCCGGACGAGGGCTGGAATTCCCTCGTCGTGCCCTCCAACTGGCAGATGCACGGCTACGACATCCCCCACTATACCAACGTCGCATATCCCATCCCCTTCGACCCGCCCTTTGTGCCGGACGAAAACCCGGTCGGCTGCTACAGAAGGATGTTCACCCTGCCGGACGGCTGGGAGGATCGCGAACTGTTTCTGAACTTTGACGGCGTGAATTCCTGCTACTACGTGTACGTAAACGGCACCATGGTCGGCTTCTCGAAGGTGCCGCACATGCCCGCCGAATTCAACGTCACCAAATACGTGCACGAGGGCGTGAACCTGATCGCCGTGAAGGTGTACAAGTGGTCTGACGGCACGTATCTGGAGGATCAGGACTGCTGGCGGCTCTCCGGCATTTTCCGCGACGTGTATATGCTGGGCGTCCCCAAAAAGCATATCCGCGACATCATCTTGGACGCGACGCTCGAAAACGACTATAAGGACGGAAAGCTCACCGCGACGCTGGATGCCGCGTGCTACGGCAAAGAAGGCGATGCGGAAATCGAAATCCGAATCCTCAGGGACGGCCGCACCGTCGAAACGCGGCGCGTTTCGGCGCACTTCCCGAGCGAAGTGACCGAGGTATTCACCGTGCCCGCATGCGACAGGTGGACGGCGGAGACGCCGAACCTGTACACCCTGCTCGCGATCCTGAAAAAGGGCGATACCATCGCCGAAGTGCAACGGGTGGATTTCGGCTTCAAGAAGGTGGAAATTCGCGACCAGCAGCTGTTCGTCAACGGCGTTTCCATCAAGCTCAAGGGCGTGAACCGCCACGATACGCATTACGAGCTCGGACACGTGACGCCCGTGGAATCCCTCATCGAGGACATCTGCTGCATGAAGCGCAACAACATCAACACCGTGCGCACCGCGCACTATCCGAACGATCCCCGCTGGCTCAACCTGTGCGATAAGTACGGCCTGTACGTGATCGACGAGGCGGATTTGGAGTCCCACGGCAGCGTCGTCATGAACTACTTTGCGGACGGAAACCCCACCTACTCCTCGCCCGACAGCCTGTACAACTACTTCCCCAAGCAGCAGGACTGGGTGGAGGCCTTCATCGACCGCGGCGTGCGCATGGTGCATCGCGACCGCAACCACGCATCCATCATCATCTGGTCCCTGGGCAATGAATCCGGCACGGGCCCCAACATGGCGGCCATGGCGGAGGCCATCCGCGAGATCGATCCCTCCCGCCCGATCCACTACGAGCGCGACGAGGAGTGCCTGTATGTGGACATCAAGTCCACCATGTACCCCTCCGTGGAGACCGTCATCAAAGAGGGCAAGTCGAAGGATCAGCAGCCCTACTTCATGTGTGAATACGCCCACGCGATGGGGCTCGGTCCCGGCTCCATTCAGGAGTACTGGGATGCGATCTACGCCTCCAAGCGGCTCATCGGCGGCTGCATCTGGGAGTGGGTGGATCACGGAATGCTCGTGGAGACCGAGGATGGAACGCCCTACTACGCCTACGGCGGCGATTTCGGCGACAAGCCCAACGATACCAACTTCTGCGTGGACGCGCTGAACTACCCCGACAGAACTCCACACACGGGGCTGATCGAATACAAAAAGGTATTGGAACCCGTCAAGTTCGAGCTCGTGAATGCAAGCAGCATGACGATTCGCGTGAAAAACCTGTACGCCTTCACCACGCTCGACCATCTGGACGGCACGTGGCGGCTCGTGTGCGAGGGCGACGAGATTGCGCGCGGAAGGCTCAACCTTTCCGGCATCGCGCCCTACGGCAGAAAGACCGTAAAACTGCCCGTAAGCGTACCCGATTCGGGCGAAAGCTACCTCGAATTTGCGGTTTCGGAGGCGTTTGAAACGCTCTGGGCGGAGCGCGGGCACGAGGTTGCCAAGGCGCAGATTCTGCTCCCCTCCAAGCCCTCGTTCTACGCCTACCCCGTAAGCGACATGTCCGCCCTGATCTCGGACGAAACGGACGAGGATCTCGCGATCGTGGGCGAAGATTTCTCCGTAGGCTTCGACAAGACCACCGGCGAAATGATCTCCTGGGCGATCCACGGGCAGGAAATGCTCATCGAGGGGCTCAGGCTGAACCTCTGGCGCGCGCCGATCGATAACGACGTGCACCTGAAGGAAACTTGGGAAAAGCTGGGGCTGAACCGCCTGCAGTCGCGCCTCACGGGCTTTGACGTAGAGCAGCTTGCGCCCGCCGCGATTCGCGTAACGGTGAAGGCGACGCACGCGCCCTACTCCATCATCCCGCTGGTGAAAACGGAAATCGCCTACACGGTGTACGGCAACGGCGACATCCGCGTCTTTGCGCAGTTTGTGCCGCTCACGGACAAATTGCCCGTGCTGCCCAAGATCGGGCTGCAGATGCAGTGCAATCCCGACCTCGACCGCGTACTGTGGTACGGCAAGGGCCCGCACGAGAACTACTCCGATATGTGCCAGAGCGCGCTTCTGGGCGAATACTTCTCGCTGGTGGACGATCTGCACGAGCCGTATGTGCGCCCGCAGGAAAACGGCGCGCGCGGCGGCACCCGATGCCTCGCGCTGACGGACAACCTGGGCGTGGGCTTCCTCGTGAAGGGCGAAACGGTGTACGAGGACGGCTTCTCCTTCACCGCGCGCTCCTACACGGACGAAACGCTGACGAACGCCAAGCACACGCCCGATGTCGTATCCGACGATGTGACGGTGCTGTCCCTCGATTACAGGCAGCACGGCCTCGGCTCGAACATCTGCGGGCCGGAGCCGCAGGAGAAGTACAAGCTCTACTTTAAGGAGCCCGTCACCTTCTCGTTCCTCATGCGCCCGTATTCCAGACAGTATGGCGAAATGCTGCACTTCGCGCGCTGCGGGGCGGAAGAAATCTAAAGACTGAAGAAGGTCTGCGGGGCGGCGAACGATCGCCGCCCCGTATTTTGTCATCGGAGGAAATGCTATGAAGGAAATACTGGGCTGCCTGCGCCGCGCGGATACGGATTTTCATATGATCGAGGAAGGGGACCGCGTCGCGGTGGGCGTTTCGGGCGGCAAGGACTCGCTGGTGCTGCTCTATGCACTCGCGCTGTACAGAAAGTTCTCCAAGGCCCACTTTTCGCTTTCCGCGATTACGCTCACCTTGGGGTTCGAGCCGTTTGACCTGACGGGAATCGAGAAATTGTGCAACGAATTGGACGTGCCGTATATCGTCAAAAAAACGCAGATCGGGCAGGTGGTGTTTGAAGAGCGCAAGGAGAAAAACCCCTGCTCCCTGTGCGCGAAGATGCGGCGCGGCGCGCTCGCAGATTTGTGCGTAGAGCACGGCTTTCAAAAGCTCGCGCTCGGGCACCACAGGGACGACGCGATCGAGACGCTGTTTCTGTCCATGCTCTACGAGGGGCGCATCCATACGTTCCACCCCTCGACATATCTTTCGCGCAAGGACATTACGCAGATACGCCCGCTTTGCTACGTGCCGGAAAAGCACATCGTCCACATCCAAAGGCAGTATAATCTACCGGTCGTGAAGTCGCCCTGCCCCGCAAACGGCTTCACCAAGCGCGAGGACATCAAGGACCTTTTGAACCTCATCACTGCCCGCTATCCCAACGCGCGGCAGCTTCTTCTGTCCGCGCTGCAAAACGAGGAGCAGTACGGCCTTTGGAATAAGCCCCGCTGAATTTCGTCAAAAAAGGCGCGATTCGGCGCAAAAACCGCCCCATAATCGCATGATCGCAAATGCGCCCTTGCAAAAAGCGAGAAACAGGTGTATACTATCCATACTATCATCCGATGCGGGAGGTTGCCATCGTGGAAGACACGCAGGAATTGATCCAAAGGCTGAACCAAAGCGGAAAACGGCTCTCCAAGTCGCACAGGCGCATCGCCGGGTGCATCGTGGAGCATTACGATAAGGCGGCGTTTATGACCGCCTCGAAATTGGGGGAATACGTGGGCGTGAGCGAATCGACGGTGGTTCGCTTCGCGAACGCGCTTGGATATTCGGGCTATCCGCAGCTGCAAAAGGCGCTGCAGGCGCTGATTCGCCATCGCCTGACCGCGTCGCAGCGGTTTGAAATGACCTCCGACATGGATCAGACGCAGGTTCTGAGCAAGGTTTTGAAATCGGACATCCAAAACATCCGCGCGACGCTGGACGAACTGGACGTGAAGGTGTTCGACGAGGTCGTCGAAATGCTTTTGAGTTCCGAATCCATCTACGTATTGGGGCTACGCTCGTCCGCCCCGCTCGCGCAGTTCATGGGGCACTACCTGCAATACGTGCTCCCGAACGTGCAGACCGTCACCTCCGGCGTGAGCGACGTGTTCGAGCAAATCGCGCGCATTCATGAAAACGACCTGCTCATCGGCATCAGCTTTCCGCGCTATGCCGCCCGCACGATCGAGGCGATGGAGTTCGCCAAGAGCCGGCAGGCGAGCGTGGTCGCGATCACGGATGGGCCGCTCTCGCCGCTATGCGCGGTCTCGAACCGCTATCTGTTCGCCAAGTCCGACATGGCGTCGTTCGTGGATTCCCTCGCCGCGCCGCTCTCCCTCATCAACGCCCTGATCGTGGCGCTGGGGCAAAGGCGCCGCCATCAGGTTGCGGCCTATTTCGAGGAGCTCGAAGGCATCTGGGCGGATTATCACGTGTACCTCGGAAAGGCCGATACGGCCGCCCAATCGGGAGGGAGCAGATGAACGTCGTCGTAATCGGCGGCGGCGCGTCCGGCATGATGGCGGCGATCTTCGCCGCGAAAAAGGGCGCGAACACGACGCTTTTGGAGCGGAATGAGAAGTTCGGCAAGAAGATATATATCACGGGCAAGGGCAGATGCAACCTTACCAACGACTGCGACAAAGAGCAGTTCATGAAAAACATCGTCCGCAACCCGAAATTCCTGTACGCCGCCCTCGCAAAATTGGACAATTTTTCCCTCATGGACATGATCGAAAATGCGGGAACGCCGCTCAAAATCGAGCGCGGCGGCAGGGTGTTTCCCACATCCGACAGGGCAAGCGACATCACCAAGGCGCTCGAAAAGCTGATGGCGCAGTACGGCGTGCGTACCGCGCTGCGCGCCCGCGCGGAGAAGATTTTGACGGCGGGCGGGCGCGTCACGGGCGTTTTGTGCGGCGGCCGCGCCTTCCCTGCGGATGCCGCAATCCTCTGCTGCGGCGGGCTGAGCTACCCTTCGACGGGATCGACCGGCGACGGGCTTTCTTTCGCAAGGGATTTGGGGCACACCGTTACCTCCACGCGCCCCGCGCTCGTCCCCATCGAAGCGAAGGAGGGCTGGGCGAAGGAACTTACGGGGTTGACGCTCAAAAACGTGGAGCTTTCGGCATATCAGGGCGGAAAGCGCACGTATAAAGAACGGGGAGAAATGCTGTTCACCCATTTCGGCATATCGGGCCCACTCGTACTCACGTGTTCGAGCGTCCTGAAAGAGCCCATACGGAGAACGGAGCTTTTTATCGACCTCAAGCCCGCGCTCGACGAGGGCGAGTTGGACGCGCGGCTGCTGCGCGACTTTCAGGTGATGCAGAAAAAGAGAATCGTCTCCGTCATGGACGGGCTCGCGCCCCACAACATAGGCTGCGCGATTCTTCGGCTCTGCAATATTCCCGAGGGGTTCCCCGTGGACCGCGTGACGGCGGAAATGCGTAAAAAAATACTAAAAACCGTCAAGGCGCTGCCGCTCACGGCAGAAGGGCTTCGCGGCTACGAAGAGGCCGTCATCACGCGCGGCGGCGTGGACGTGAAGGAAATCAGCAGTAAGACGCTGGAATCGAAAATCGTCAAAGGGCTGTATTTCGCGGGCGAAACGCTCGATGTCGATGCCTTTACGGGCGGCTTCAATTTGCAGATCGCCTTTTCGACGGGCGCGCTCGCGGGCGACAGCGCGGCATCGGAATAAAGCGGGTCTTCCCTTTCGCCGCGCTGTTTTGTACCATAATGCCTTTGGCAAAAAGCAACCGGGCACGAGATCGCAAAGGAATCTCGTGCCCGCGCTGTGTTTTCCCCGAAACAGAATTTTTCCAAGCGGATATACTATTGCGCCGCCCTTTTCTCCCCGCGCCTCAGATGCTGCGCCAAGACGGTCGCGCCGACAGCCACGAGGAAGCCCGCAACCTGCGTATAAAACGGAAGCTTTGCGCCCACCTCAAACAGATAGCCCGCGGAGAACGAGCCCGCAACCATGCCGATAGCCCGCGATGCATTGTATATACCGCTCAGCATGCCGAAATGGGCTTGCTTTTGCTGCGCCATGAGCGCCTGCTGGATGGGTACATACATCGCATTGCACATGTAAAAGGCGATGTTCACGCCGATAAACAGGGCTGCGTGTTCCATAAAGGTGGCGCAGAACAGCGTCGCCGCGCACAAAAGCAGAACGCCCGTGAGCGCCTTGCTGTTTTCAAACCGCTTCGCAATCCAGCGATTGATGACGAGATTGGCGAACAGCCCGAGCAGCCCCGCAACCGCCTTGATCGCGCCGTTGACGGAGGAGGGGAAGCCGAACACCTTGCGAATATAATAATTGAACGAATTGTCAAAGCCCGTCGTCGAAAAGGTTGTGAACACGACGCCGAGGAAGAACAGCGCCATCGGCGCGGTAAGCATCTTCAGCATATCCGACAGCGGGGCGCGACCCTGATTCGCTTCGCGGGGCGCATTTTCCGTACCGCCTGCGGGCAGCAGGAAATGGGTGAGCGCCGCGCTCAGGAGCAAAAGCGAACAGTGCACGACAAACACGAGGCGGATGCCGAGCATGCCCATCATGCCGCCCGCAAAATAGCCCGCCGCGCTGAAGACGCTCTGCAGCGCCGCATATGCGGAGAGATGTTGCGCGCGGTCCTCGGGCGCGGATGCGTCCACGACGCTCGTGAGCAGCGCCACCGCCGTGCCGCCCGTCGCGCTGCCGCCGAAAAGGCGCGCTGCGAGCATGATCCCCGGGTTTTCCGTAAAGCCGAAGACGAATTGCCCTATGGCGTACCCGATCAGGGACAGCACCAGCACGATGCGGCTGCCGCGCCTGTCCGCGAGCCGCCCCCAGAACGCGCTGAACAGGAAGCTGCCCGTGGCCATCGCGGCAAAGAGCAGCCCGAACATGCGGTCGGGCAGGTTCAGGTTGGTGATGAGCGTGGGTGTGATGGGATGGATGAGGTTTGAGGCGAACGAGTAGAGGATGTTTATCAGCATCACGCGCCGAAACCGGTTGTTCACGGGCTGTTCCCCCTTTGACAGTCTTACATTATACCTATATTGTATGGATAACGGGCGTTCTGTCAAGGTGAGAACGGTGAATTTCCGCTTGACAAGCGCATCGCGCATCCCTATAATGAAAGCCGACGGCAAAAAGAACCATGAAATTCGGAGGTTTCTGCATGGCGGAACACAAATTGGTGATCGTGGAGTCGCCCGCGAAGGCGCGCACGATCGGGAAATATCTCGGACGCGGCTACAAGGTCGAAGCGTCCAACGGACATGTGCGGGATCTGCCCAAATCGCAGATCGGCGTAGACATCGAAAACAACTTTGAGCCGAAATACATCACCATTCGCGGCAGGGGCGACGTTTTGCAGCGCATCCGCAAGGAAGCAAAGGGCGCCTCGAAAATCTTCCTCGCGACAGACCCTGACCGCGAGGGCGAAGCCATATCGTGGCATTTGGCAAACGTACTCAACATCGCGCCGGACGACCTCTGCCGCGTGGAATTTCACGAGATCACGAGCAAGGCAGTAAAAAGCGCGATGAAGTCGCCGCGCAAGATCGACGCGGATTTGGTCGACGCGCAGCAGGCGCGGCGCGTACTCGACAGGCTCGTCGGTTACAAGATCAGCCCGCTGCTCTGGGCAAAGGTGCGCAAGGGGCTCTCGGCGGGGCGCGTGCAGAGCGTCGCCGCGCGCATGATCGTGGACCGCGAACAGGAAATTTCGGACTTCGAGCCGGAGGAGTACTGGGTGCTCACGGGCACGTTCTCGCTCGACAAGCGCAAATTCAAGGCGAAATTTGTCGGAATACACGGCGAAAAGACCGCCATCGGCAGCGCCGAGGAAGCGGAGGACATCGTCCGCCGCGCGAAGGGCGAACCCTATTCCGTACGCGCCGTAAAGCGCGGCGAGCGCCGGAAACTGCCGACGCCGCCGTTTACCACCTCCAATCTGCAGCAGGAAGCCTCGCGCAAGCTGAACTTTACGACGAGCAAAACCATGCAGATCGCCCAGCAGCTCTATGAGGGCATCGACATCGCGGGCGCGGGCACGCAGGGCCTCGTGACGTACATCCGCACGGACTCGACGCGCTCCTCAGACGACGCCATAGCCGCCGTCAGGGACAGGATTTTGGAGAAATACGGCGCGGAATACGTACCCGAGGAGCCGAACCGGTTCCGCACGCGCAACACCGCGCAGGACGCGCACGAAGCCATCCGCCCGACGAACCTGGAGTTCGAGCCGGACGCGATCAAGCCTTCCCTCACGCGGGATCAGTACAAGCTGTATAAGCTCATCTACGAGCGCTTTGTCGCAAGCCAGATGGCGCCCGCCGTATACACGACGATGACGGCGGACATCGCGGGCGGCGATATCTCCTTCCACTTCAGCGGGCAGAAGAAATCGTTCCTCGGCTTTACGGCGCTGTACGAGGAGGGGCAGGACGACGCACAGCAGGAGGAAGAAAGCGCGTTCCCCGACATCAGGGAGGGCGACAGGCTTAAGCTTGACGACATCGAATCGCTTCAACGGTTCACGCAGCCGCCGCCCCGCTATACGGAGGCCTCGCTCGTGCGCGAATTGGAGGAAAAAGGCATCGGCCGCCCCTCGACCTACGCGCCGACGATCTCCACCATCATCGCGCGCGGCTACATCGCGCGGGAGAAAAAGCGGCTCTTCCCTACGGAATTGGGCTTTATCGTGACGGACATCCTGAAAAAGCACTTCCCCAACATCGTGGACATCGCCTTTACTGCCGACATGGAGGAGAAATTGGACGGCGTGGAAGAGGGCAAGCTCGAATGGCGCGAAGTCATTGCGGAGTTTTACGAGCCCTTTGCCGAAACGCTCGAAAGGGCGCAGGAGAGCATCGAGAAGATCGAGATCAAGGACGAGGTCTCCGATACGCCCTGCGAAAAATGCGGCGCGATGATGGTGTACAAGATGGGCAGGTTCGGAAAGTTCCTCGCCTGTCCCAATTTCCCCGCGTGCCGCAACACCATGGCGATTCTAAAGGACACGGGCGCAACCTGTCCCAACTGCGGCGGCAGGATTTTGGAGCGCGTCAGCAAAAAGGGCAGGCGGTTTTTCGGCTGCGAAAAGTATCCCGAGTGCGATTTCGTGAGCTGGGACATGCCCTCAAACGAAAAATGCCCCGCATGCGGCGGGCGCATGGTCGTCAAGCGCGACAAAAAGGGAGCAACCTACCTGCGCTGCGAAAACGAGCAGTGCCGCCACAGGGTAGTGCTCGAAAGTGCGAACGATGAATAGGCGCGTTACGGTCGTAGGCGCGGGGCTCGCGGGCTGTGAGGCGGCATGGCAGCTCGCAAAGCGCGGGCTTTCCGTGCGCCTCATCGAAATGAAGCCGCAGCGCTTCTCCCCCGCGCACAATATGGAGGGCTTTTGCGAACTGGTCTGCTCCAATTCGCTCAAGGGCACGCAGCTTACCGCCGCCTCCGGTTTGCTGAAGGCGGAGATGGAGAAGATGGATTCC
>CAYFRC010000037.1:0-1490 GCA_964345325.1 uncultured Oscillospiraceae bacterium | reverse complement strand
GGCGGCGCGCGTACCCGCGGGCGGCGCGCTCGCGGTGGACAGGGACGTGTTTTCGCGCTTCGTCACGGAATTTCTGTCGTCGCATCCGAAAATCGAAATCGTGCGCGACATCGCGACCGAAGTTCCCGATGCGCCCGCAATCATCGCCACGGGCCCTTTGACGGACGCGCCGCTCGCCGAGAGCATCCAACGCATGCTCGGCGAAAAGTCGTTATACTTTTTCGACGCGGCCGCGCCGATCGTGACAAAGGCGTCGCTCGACATGGACAAGGTGTTCGCGCAGTCCAGATACGACAAGGGCGAGGGCGAATACCTCAACTGCCCCATGACGGAGGAAGAATACCGCGCGTTTTACGAAGCGCTTTCTTCTGCGGAAACGGCGGAACCGCACGACTTTGAAAAACGTCTCATCTTCGAGGGCTGTATCGCAATCGAGATTCTGGCATCTCGCGGGTATATGACGCCCGTGTTCGGACCGCTCAAACCCGTGGGGCTTACCGACCCCAAAACCGGCAAAATGCCCTTCGCCGTGGTGCAGCTGCGGCAGGACAACGCGGAAGGAACGCTGTACAACCTCGTAGGCTTTCAGACGCGGCTGAAATTCGGGGAGCAAAAGCGCGTTTTTTCGATGATCCCCGGGCTGGAGAAGGCAGAATTTGCGCGCTACGGCGTGATGCACCGAAATACGTACCTCCACTCCCCGCGCCTGCTCGGAAGAAATTACGCCCTAAAGGGGGAACCGCTCCTGCGCTTTGCAGGGCAGATGACGGGCGTTGAGGGCTATGTGGACTCGGCGGCATCGGGCATCGACGCGGGCATATCGCTCGCAGAGTATCTCCTAGGGCGGGACGAGCCGGATTTTACGCAGCACACGCTGATCGGCGCGCTCGAAGTCTATGTCCGCACGGAAAATGCCGATTACCAGCCCATGAACGCAAATTTCGGCATACTGGAACCGCTCCCCGAAAGGGTGCGCGGAAAGCGCTTCCGCTACGAAAAGCTCGCGGAGCGCGCGCTGCAAACGATAGACACCATTGCACAAGAGCTGCAGGAAAGGGATATACCATGATTCAGGGAACGACAATTTGCGCCGTCAAGAGAAACGGCGCGACCGCCATCGCGGGCGACGGACAGGTGACCGTGGGGCAGAGCACCATCATGAAGATGGGCGCCAAAAAGGTGCGCCGCATTTATAACGACAAGGTCGTGATCGGCTTTGCCGGCTCCGTCGCGGATGCCTTCGCGCTGAGCGAAAAGTTCGAGGAAAAGCTCACGCAGTTTTCGGGCAATCTGCTGCGCGCCGCCGTGGAGCTCGCGCAGGACTGGCGCATGGACCGCGCGATGCGAAAGTTGGAGGCGATGCTGCTCGCCGCCGATACGGAGAATATGCTCCTGGTGAGCGGCACGGGCGAAGTGAGCGAGGCGGACGACGGCGGGCGCGCGAGCGGCTGCGGCGGCAACTACGCGCGCGCCGCAGCCCGAGCGCTCAT
>CAYFRC010000036.1:9931-12055 GCA_964345325.1 uncultured Oscillospiraceae bacterium | reverse complement strand
CGCGCTTTTTCGCCTCCTCGAGGCGGGCGAGGTAGGCATCCAGCTCTTCCTTGTCGAAAAACGCCGTGCCGTAGATGCGCTGGAGCATCTTGTTCTTTTCGCTGCCGCGCCAGTATGCGCCCGCGATGCTCATGAGCTTGAACGCCTTCACCCTGCCCGTGGACGGAAGGTGCGGACCTGCGCACAGGTCCGTAAAATCGCCCTGCTTATAGAAGGAAATGGTCTCGTCCTCGGGAAGGTCGCGAATCAGTTCGGTCTTATAGGGCTGAACCATCTTCTCGGTCAGCTCGATCGCCTCCGCGCGGGTCAGCTCGAAGCGCTCCAGGCGGAGATTCTGCTTGATGATTTTCTGCATTTCCTTTTCGACCGCCTTGAGGAAATCCGGCGTGAACGGCTCCTCCGTGTCGAAATCGTAGTAAAAGCCGTTTTCGATGGCGGGGCCGATGGCGAGCTTCGCGTCGGGGCGCAGCTTCAATACCGCCTGCGCCAAAATGTGGCTCGCGGTGTGGCGCAGCGCGTGGCGCCCGTCCTCGTCCTGAAAGGTGAGAAACTTCAGCTCGTGATCGCCCGTAATGGGCTTGACAAGCGCTATAGTCTCCCCGTCCAACTGCGCCGCCAGCGCGGTCTTTTTGATATCGCCGCCCAGCTTGCCCGCGATATCCAATGCGTTCATCCCGTCTTCAAATTCCATCGTCCGTCCGTCAATTGTAAGAACCATTGCCATTCCTCCCAAATAAAAACACGCCCGCCCCGACGAAGGGGCGGACGATCTGTCCGCGGTTCCACCCAACTTGTTTCCACTCATACGGGCTGTATCGCACCCACGCGCGCGCGGTCGGGGGATGGTGGCTCTTGCCCTGCCGTGAAGCGCGCTTGCAGCCTATGGCGCACTCTCTCTGACGCGGTTTTTTGCGCAATGCCTTTCCCCGTCATCCCGAACGAATTATATCTATTTTGGCACACGGCGCGCCTTCTGTCAAGTAAAATGTTTGGTCTGCTACTCGATGAAGGTTGCGACTTTCTCGAGCGGCTTGCGCGTTTTTTTGCGGACGGAGGCATCCTTCGCGTATCCCAGCGCGAGTACGAGGCGAAGGCGGGAAGTATTCGGGATGGAGGCGATTTCGCGAATCGCCTGCTCGTCAAACGCGCCCATGATGCAGGTGGAAAGCCCCAATTCCGTCGCCATGCAGCAAAATTGCGATACCGAAAGCCCCAAATCCATCTGCGCGTACTTTTGGTTGGCTTGCCCCTTCCGCAAAAAGGCCTCCTCCTCCGTGACGGCAACCAAAACGGGGCAATCCTTCGTGAAGCCGTTGAGCAGGCCGACCTGCGTCGCCTTTGCAGCCTTTTTTACGGATTCGCCGTTTGTGATGACCCAATAGTGCCACGGCTGGCTGTTGCACGCGGACGGCGCGAGCCGCGCCGCGTTCAGGCATTGCTCGATTTTTTCCCGCTCGACCTTTCGTGCGGGGTCATAGCTCCTGCAGCTTTCCCGCTTTAATAGGAGTTCCGCGTAATCCACAAAACATCCCTGCCTTTCAAAAAAGCATCCGCCGCAAGGCGAATGCTCTCATGCTTTTTATACCGCGGGTTCCGCGTCGTTCTCCAGCGGCGCATCCTCTACCGAGCGGATGCCCCAGCGGGCGAAGACCAAGGGCGTCTTCTGCGCGCCGACGGCGACGATGACGGTGTCGTCCTTGATGGAAGTGATCGTGCCGTAGATGCCGCCGATGGTGCAGATGCGGTCTCCGGGCTTCAGTGCGGCGAGCATGTCCTTGACCTGCTTGTCCTTCTTGCGCTGCGGGCGGATCATCATGAAGTAGAGCGCGCCGAACATCACAACCATGAGCAGGATGGGGGAGAGCATCTGCGCCAGCCCGCCCTGTTCCGCCATTGCCTCTGTAGTGCCTGTGGAGACTGCCGTCTCGATGAGGGTGAGCGTCTTTGTAAGCATAGTATTCCTCCAAACAATCGTTATACGCCTATTATACAGAAAACTCGCGCGCGAAACAACAAGCAAATCGAACAAATGCGTTAAATCTACCAGTTATCCCGCCCGTGCGTCGCGTAAAACCCCTCCGTGAAGTCCCTGAGCGCGTCCTGCTCGATGGCTTTGCGCATATC
>CAYFRC010000036.1:8020-9921 GCA_964345325.1 uncultured Oscillospiraceae bacterium | reverse complement strand
TTGTGCATGCTCGTGAGCCGAAGCGCCAAAATCTCTCCCGCCTTGAACAGATGCCGGATGTACGCGCGGGAGAAATTCCGGCAGGCGTAGCAGTCGCACGTATCGTCGAGCGAGGAGAAGTCGCGCGCGTAGGCGGCGTTCCGGATGACGAGCCGCCCGTTCCGCGTGAACACGGTGCCGTTTCGCGCGACGCGCGTTGCGAGCACGCAGTCGAACATATCCACGCCGCGCAGCACGCCCTCGATGAGGCAGTCGGGCGAGCCCACGCCCATGAGGTAGCGCGGTTTTTCCACGGGCAGCTCGGGGCAGACGACCTCCAGCATATCGTACATGATGTCCTTCGGTTCGCCCACGCTGAGCCCGCCGATGCCGAACCCCGGCAGATCCAGCTTCGCCAGTTCCTGCGCGCTGTGCCTGCGCAGTTCGGCGATAAACGCGCCCTGCACGATGCCGAACAGCGCCTGATCGTCCCGCGTCTTGGCGTCCATGCAGCGGGTGAGCCAGCGCAGCGTGCGCCCGAGCGCCCTTTCCGCATCCTTCGGCGTGCAGGGCCACGCGCTGCATTCGTCAAACTGCATGATGATGTCCGCGCCCAGCTTTTCCTGTATGCCGATGGACACTTCGGGCGACATGAAGTGCTTGCTGCCGTCCAAATGCGAGCGGAAGAACACGCCATCCTCCTTGACGGTGCGCAATTCCGAGAGCGAAAACACCTGAAAGCCGCCGCTGTCGGTGAGGATGGGCCTGTCCCAGTGCATGAAGTTGTGCAGCCCGCCCGCCTCTGCGACCAGATCTTCCCCCGGGCGCAGGTGCAGGTGGTATGTATTGGAAAGGATGATTTCCGCGCCGATCTCCTTCAATTCGTCCGGCGACATGGTCTTGACGGTCGCCTGCGTGCCTACGGGCATAAACGTCGGCGTTTCGATCGTTCCGTGGGGCGTGTGCAGCCTGCCGCGCCGCGCACCCGTCTGTTTGCATACGTGCAGCAGCTCAAATTCAAAGGGCTTCGACAAAGAATCTCCCCCAGCCATTTTTTATAGTGCATTATACCATGGCACACCGCCGCAAACAAGCATTTCACCGCGCGCTTTGTTAAGTTTCGAGGGCGGGGTAAATCGAAAAGCCGCAAAAACGCCACGATGTTGTCGTTTTTGCCGATAGTTAATGATTGTAGTCTTGCAATGCAAAAGGGATGTGCGATACAATATGCCCCGTGACGATCGAATGAAGGGTTGTAGATAGAGATGGGAAATACACAGAAAAACAATCGCCCCAAGAGGAAGTGGCGCTTCGGCGACCGAAACGACGGCAGGCTCTTGCGCACGCTCGATCCGATGGCGAAGATTGCCGTATACATCATGCCGAACCGAAATGATGCCTGCAATTTTTTTCGCGGCTCCATGGACATGACGGAAGTGGATTCGTATGTGCGCGAAAAGCGCGCGCAGGGGCTCAAAAACTTCACGAGTACACACGTCTTTATCGCGGCATATGCGCGAACCGTCAGCCAGAGGCCTGCACTCAACCGCTTCATCGCGGGGCAGAAGGTTTTCCAAAGGTACGTTTTTCAGGTAGAACTGTGCATCAAAAAGGAAATGTCGCTGCAGGGGCAGGAATCCGTGATTACGATGAATATCCCGCTGGACGCCACGGCGGAGCAGGTGTACGAGATCATGGAGCGCGAGGTCAACACCGCGCGCAAGGAGACCACGGATTTTGACAAGCTCGCAAAATACATCGACTATATCCCGGGGTTGTTGAAGAAATTTACGGTGTTCAGCCTGCGCGTCGCGGATTATTTCGGGCTTCTCCCAATGTGGCTGAAAAACCTCTCGCCGTTTCACGGCTCGATGTTCATCACGTCGATGGCGAGCCTCGGCATTCCCGCGCTTTACCACCAC
>CAYFRC010000036.1:6341-8010 GCA_964345325.1 uncultured Oscillospiraceae bacterium | reverse complement strand
GTCCCCGTGTTCATCTCGATAGGCATTACCGAGAAAAAGCACGTGATCGACATGGACGGAAACGACCGCGTGCGCCTGATGATGGACTATACCGCCGTTTTGGACGAGCGCATCTGCGACGGCTACTACTACGCGAGCGCGTTCCGCTACCTGACGGGGGTTATGCGCAGGCCCGAACAGCTCGATACGCCGCCGGAGACGATCGTGGAGGACATCGACTGAGGACGGAGGAAAAATCATGCCGCACAAAAAGGAAGTTTGGCCGGTCATGCTCACGCCGTATACGGACGGCGGCGCGGTAGACTACAACGGGCTTCAAAAACTCATCGAATGGTACGAGGAAAATGGCGTTTCGGGGCTGTTTGCGGTGTGCCAGTCGAGCGAGATGTTTTATCTGTCGCTCAGGGAACGGGTCGAGATCGCCTCGTTCGTCAAAAGACACGCGAAGGTTCCGGTCATTGCATCCGGGCACATTTCAAACGACAGGGCGGATCAGATCGACGAGGTGCGCCGCATCGCGGATGCGGGCGTGGATGCCGTCGTTCTGATATCGAACCGCTTTGCGCCGGATCGCGAAGGCGCAAAGGTGTGGACAGAAAACCTGCAAGCGATACTGGACGCAGTCGACCCTTCCGTTCCGCTCGGCCTGTACGAGTGCCCCATGCCCTATAAAAGGCTCATCGAAGACGAAGAGCTGCGCCTTTGCGCGCAATCGGGCAGGTTTTTCTTCATGAAGGACACCTGCTGCGATTTGGAGACGCTCCGCCGCCGCGCGGAGATTTTGCGCGGCACGAAAATGCGCCTGTACAACGCGAACACTGCGACGCTCCTGGACAGCGTCATCGCCGGCTGCGCGGGCTTTTCGGGAATTATGGCGAATTTTCATCCGGATTTGTACGTGTGGCTCATGGACAATTACGAAAAATACCCCGCCGAGGCGAAAAAGCTGCAAGCGCTGCTCACCGTGTGCGCGCTCATCGAGGGGCAAAAATATCCGACGAATGCGAAATACCATCTCTCCGCGCTGAAACACCTCCCGATCACCACATACGCCCGCTCACGCGCCCGCGCGGAGATGCTGGAAGTGCACAGGGACGAGGTGCGGCAGATGGAGGAGATTATTTCCCTCGCGCGGGAGCTGCTGCCCAAAGGCTGAAATCATTCCGAAGATCGTGAAGGCGCGGAATCTCCGCGTCTTTTTTTGCGGAGTAGACGCAGTACACGTATCCGTCCGACAGGTCGGGCGCGAAAAAGCGCATTTCGAGCGTGTTAAACTGCGAAAACGGGGCGTTGTTGCACTTGTAATAGCTCTCCTTCTGCGTCCATATGCGCAGAAAATCTTCGGGATGCGCCGAAAGGTACTCCGCTTCGGCGGGATGAAAGAACCGCTTCGCGGCGGCAAGGTTCGCGGGGCGGTTTTTTGGTTCCACGTCGCAGCCGATTTTTTCGCCCGATGTGGCGAGAACGACGCGCGACCACGTGTGCGCGATGCTGCAAAACGCGCTTTCCCCGGCGTATCGCAAAAGGAGCCCCGCCGCGAGCGACATCGCCCTATCTTTCGGGAAGCGATACGAAAGCGCCTTTTCCCGCCGCTCGCCCGACACCATGGGCAGGAGAGAAGAAAACAGCATCTCGTTCAAGAGCGGCGCGGGGTCGGCGATATACAAAT
>CAYFRC010000036.1:4815-6231 GCA_964345325.1 uncultured Oscillospiraceae bacterium | reverse complement strand
CGCCGCAACAGCCCCAAGGCACTACGCCCGCGAGCGCGGCGATGTAGATGATGGAGTCCCACCCCATGTTCTGCCACACGCCGGAACCGACATATAAGGGCCTGAACAGGCTTGGCACCTGCATCCAGTTGTCCACCCTGCCGCCGGATGCCGCGATAATCTTGTTGACGATGCCGTAATCGCGGTTCGTCAGGCTCGAAAGCAAGCCCACGATGACGACGGTCGAGAGGAAGTGCGGAACGTAGGTGATGTTCTGCACGAATTTTTGGTAGCGCTTGTTGCTGATTTCGTTGAGCATCAGCGCGAGCAAAATCGGCAGCGGAAAGCCGAAAACGAGGCTCGAGGCAGCCAAAATGAACGTGTTGGAGATGGTGCGGGCGAAATACGGGGAGGAGTAGTACCTCAAAAACCACTTATACCACGGGTCTACCCATGGGCTTCCGGTGATGCCCTTGGAAGCGCTATACTTCTTGAAGGCGAGCGTTACGCCATACATCGGCATATAGCAAAAGATGACATACCACGCAACCGGGATCACGAGCATCAGATAAAACTGCCAGTTTTTCTGAATGCCGCGCTTGCGCATCCACACTTGGAGCGCGCTTTTCCTAACGGGCGCCGTCGTGTTCATAGAATACATCTCCCATCCATTCCACTCGGGAAAATAATTATGACGCTATTTTAACACGTATTTGGGAGGATTGCGAGCCTTTATGGCAAATATGTGCGTTATTTCTATGCAATTAGGCAAAAGAAATTTGGTTGACGAACGCAACGGATCGGTGTATAATAGAAATGGGGATATATGAAATACAAATGGAAGGAGTGCTTTCGTATGAAGGAAACAATGCGTGATATTTTGACGCGCAGGAGTTGCAGAAAATATCTTGACAAACCGGTCGAGGAAGAGGTTTTGGACAAGGTGCTCGAGGCGGGAACCTTCGCGCCCACGGGCATGGGGAAACAATCTCCGATCATCGTCGCGGTGCGGGACAAGGCTACGCGCGACGCGCTCTCGAAGATGAATGCCGCCGTCATGGGCTCGCAGGGCGATCCGTTTTACGGCGCGCCCGTCGTCGTGGCGGTGCTCGCGGACAAAAACTGCGGCACGTACCGCGAAGACGGCTCCCTTGTGATCGGCAACATGCTCATTGCCGCCCACGCGCTGGGGCTCTCCTCCTGCTGGGTGCACCGCGCCAGGGAGGTATTCGATAGCTCGGAGGGCAAGGCGCTTCTTCGCAAGTGGGGGATTACGGGCGACTATGAGGGCATCGGCAACTGCATCTTGGGCTACGGCGCGGAAGGCGGCGTGCGCGACGTCGCGCCGAGGAAGAAGAACTACATCGTAAAGGTATAACCCAATGGGCGCGGCGAACGCGCGAAAGAAAGAGAGGAAACAAGGCAATATCGCAAAAC
>CAYFRC010000036.1:1664-4805 GCA_964345325.1 uncultured Oscillospiraceae bacterium | reverse complement strand
ATACCCATGAAACGAATGCTCGCCGCGCTGATGGCGATTTGGCTGCTCATATCGCTGTTTTGCGCGGGCGCAAGCGCGTCGGAGTGCCTGGACGAGGACGGCATGACGGCGACAACTTGCGAAGCGGTGGCGGACGTCCCCGAAAACGCGAACCTTTCCGCAGCGGAAAAAGAGTTTGAGGGCCTGTGGATTCACGAAAACGAAACCCTCGGATTTGTCGGCGGCACGTACACCGTAAACGGCGACGAAAGGGGTACGTATTCCTATGAGAATGGGCGCATCCTTGCGGGGGAGGAGACTTTCTTCCTTACGCAGGACGGGCTGCTCCTTTGGGGAGGCCGAGCCTATACCCGCGTGCCCAAGGACGATTTCACGGGCAAATGGTCGCTTCGCTACATCGAAGCGGGCGGCGCGCGCTACACCGCGTCCTTTGTGGGAATAGAAGGCGCGCTGGATGTCAAAAACGATACCTATGTTGCGACGGTATTCTCGGGCGATGCGGCGGAACTGTCGAAGGATGGCGTGCTTGTGTCGCTCATACGCGGCGAGATGATTCTGTTCTTTGCCCGGACGGGGGAGGAAATCCTCCCGCTCCCAACCATCATGCCGATCCCGCAGCCGAAGAAGGCGGAAGAACCGCAGGAGGCCGTTGCCGCATACGAGGGCGAGGTAGATTTTCAGGGAGTGTGGCAACTGACTGCCGTCAAAGGCAAGGGCGCGCTGTTCGCCGCCTCTGCCATCGGCTTTAAGAAGACCGTTACCGTGTACGGAGATACGTGCGTAACGGTTACGGGCGGAGAAACAGTCGAGGAAACCTGTATAGCGGAGGGCAACGCGCTGACCGTCGGCGAAACCGTCTATACCATGACGGCGGAGAACGCGATGGAAGCCGCGCAGGGAGACATGCGGATGCTGTTTGTGCGGGCGGGCGGGCTTCCCGTCGAGGAAAGTGATTTTGAAGGCACGTGGGTTCTCACATCCATCATGGTGTCGGGGAGCGAGGTCGCATCGAGCGCGCTCGGCTTTCACAAGACGATTCAAATCGCCTCTGGCGCGGTCGAAATCACCTCCAACGGCGAAACGCAGCGCTATGCGACGGAATTTGCCGACGGGAAAATGGCGCTCGTGGAGGCGGAGACCATCCTAACCCTCGAGGGCGACTTCCTGTGGGAGCGCGGCGAAATGCCGATGAAATACGCGCGCGCAGAAGAAGAGCCCGACCCCATGGCGCCCTTTGTCGGCACGTGGCATGCCGTGTACCTTTCGACAGGCGGCGCATCGGGCGACCCGCGCGCCATGTGGAACCTGGACATCACCCTGACCCTGAACGCGGACGGCACGGGCACGGGCACGTATATCGGCATGGAGGACAAGACCTGGCATTACGATGAGGAAGCGGGCACCGTGTTCTATGGCAACGGCACGCAGCTGATGATGCTCGAAGGAGGAATTCTGATGTACGGCACGGAGGAATCCGGCTACATCCTCTTCTCCCGAGATGAGGACGCGAGCTATACGCCAGAGGAACCCGAAGCACCCGAACCCACCGAAGCGCCCGCACCCGAGAGCGCGGGCGGCGCGTATACGGGGATTAAATTCGTGTGCGTGGGCGCGGAGGCAAACGGCCGCGCGATTGATGTTGCCGTACTGGGCGGGGAGTACTCCGTCGTATTCAAGGGAAACGGCAAGGCGGATTTCGTGATGGCGGGCGCGGAAATTGCGGACATGTTCGCCTACGAGGAGCGGGACGGAAACATCGTCATGGATATGAACGGAAACGATCTCGTGTTCGAGCCGACGGAAACGGGCTTTCAGCTCAACTATTTCGACAGCATGCTGATGTTCTTCGAGGCGGAATAGCGCGGTTTGCGCCTCAAACTGTGGCGAATTTCAGAGAAGCGGCGGGGGAACATTTCTCCGCCGTTTTCCGTTCATTCGCGAATCGCGTACAGCGCGACGGCGGCAGCGGCGGCGACGTTGAGCGAATCGACGCCGCGCGCCATCGGGATTTTGACGCGGTAATCGCATTTTTCCACGATCTCCTGCGGGAGCCCGTCGCCCTCCGCGCTCAGAATCAGCGCGATCTTCTCTTCCGATTTGAGGCGCGGATCGTTCGGCAGCACGGAATCGTCCGTCAGGGTGAGCGCGGCTGTGGCAAAGCCCATTTTTCGGAGAAACTCTGCGCAATCGCCGTGGATTTGCGCGATCGGCACCTGAAACACCGTGCCCATGCTTACGCGCACGCTCCGCCGCGAAAACGGGTCGCAGCAGTTCGAGAGCAGCACGCAGTCTCCGCCGAGTGCGGCGGCGCTGCGGATGATCGCGCCGACGTTCGTCGCATCCGTCACGGCGTGGATCGCGCAAACTATGCGCGCATCCCGGCAGATGTCCTCCGCATCGGGAAACGGCTTGCGGCGCATGGCGCACAGTACGCCCCGCGTGAGCGCATAGCCCGTGATTTTTTCGAGCACCTCTTCTTCCGCAACGTATGCGGGGATATTGTCCGCACGCACAAGGAGAGATGCCGCCTTCCCGAAGGCGTGCTTTTTCGACAAAAGGAACGATACGGGCTCGTACCCGGCATCGAGCGCGTGCGAGATGACGTTTACGCTCTCTGCGATGAAAAGCCCCTTTTCCCGCTGCTGCGGCTGCGTGAGAGATGTATATACGCTGAGCGCCGCGTCGGCAAGATGTTCGATTTCGATGATATGTGCCATGCAATCCCTCCCAAGGGACATTATACGGGCAAAAACAGGCGGTTGCAAGCTGTTTCTTTTTGTGATACAATGAACAAAACGTCGGGGGAGGATATGTTGTGTGACGGCAAGGCGGTTCGATATGGATTCATACCCGAGGAAAGCGCACTTCTCGTATTTCCGCGCGATGGAGAACCCCTGCGCCGGCGTCACGGCGAAGGTCGATGTGACGAGGCTTGTTTCCCTGTGCCGCGAGGGCGGATTTCGGTTTTATCCCGCGATGATCCACATCGCCTGCCTCGCGGGGAACGCAGTGCCGGAGATGCGCAGGCGCATTTCGGGAGACGGCATCGTGGAATACGATGTTTGCGGCACATCCCATATAGAGCTCACAGAGAACGGCTCGTACTGCTATTGTACGCTGTTTCACGATATGCCGTGGAAT
>CAYFRC010000036.1:0-1652 GCA_964345325.1 uncultured Oscillospiraceae bacterium | reverse complement strand
CCCTTCCATCGAGGAGGAGCCGTTTTCCGACGCGCTTTTTTTCGTAACGACGCTGCCGTGGATCCATTACGAGCAAATCATCATGCCGATAGCGGCTTCGGAGGCATCCAATCCGCGCTTCTGCTGGGGGAAATTCGAGGAGGACGCGAAAGGGCGGCTGATGATGCCCTTTACCCTCGTTGCGAACCACGCGCTCGCGGACGGCGTACATTTCGGACGGTTTTTTATGGAGCTGGAAGAACGGCTCCAAAGCATACATTTTTAGGAGGGGACGCACATGGACATACAAAGGTACATGATGCCCGAAGGGGAAAGGCCGCTCGACCGCATCGCGGAGGGCGGCGGCTTTGCGGCGATCTTCCGCTCGTTCGCCGTGATCGGCGACAGCCTGTCCTCGGGCGAATTTGAGACGCTGGACGGCAGGGGCGCAAAGGGCTATCACGACCTGTTCGAGCACTCGTGGGGGCAGTACATGGCGCGCGCGATGGGGAGCCTCTGTCACAACTTTTCGCGCGGCGGCATGACGGCGAAGGAATACATGGAATCCTTCGCAGCGGCGAACTCCATGTTCGACCCGCGGAAGGCATCGCAGATGTATATCCTCGCGATGGGGTGCAACGACATCTCCATGGCTATCAGAGAGGGCACGGATTTGGGCGATATGACAGATATCGCGCAGGACTGGCGAAACAACAAACCCACCTTCGCGGGGTATTTCGCGCAAATCGTATCGAAATATAAGGAACTTTCGCCGGACGCGAAGTTCTTCTTCCTGACCATGCCGCGCTCGGGCGACGATGAGAGCGCGGGCAGAATGCCCCTTTGCGAGCGCCACAGGGAACTGATGCACGAAATGGCATCGCACTTTGCAAACGCCTACGTGATCGACCTGCGGCAGTACGCGCCCGAATACGATGCGGAATTTGAGCGGCGGTTTTACCTCAACGGGCACCTGAACCCCGCAGGGTACCTCTTGACGGCGAAAATGGTCATGTCGTATATCGATTGGATCATCCGCGCCAATCCCGAGGATTTTTCGGAGGCGGGGCTGATTCTTTCGGGCTTTATCAATCATAAGGAGGCGATTTTGTGAGGCACATTCCCTTAAACCTCGGCTGGCGGCGCATCGAAGGGCGAATGAACTGGTTCGCGCCGGAGAGGGACGCCCTCGTGTCCGTGGACCTGCCGGACGACTTCATGCTGAACCACAAAAGGACGAAGGACGCTGCGGGCGGCGCTTCCGTCGGCTTCATCCCCGGCGGCGAAGCGACCTATTTCAAAGACCTCGATTTCGACCCCGCGTGGGAAGGCAAGTGCGTGCTGCTGTATGTGGACGGCGCGTACATGAACGCGGAAGTTACGCTCAATAAAGACCATTTGTTCCACCACCCCTACGGCTATACGGCGTTCATGGTCGATTTGACCAAGAGCCTGTACAGGGAATACCCCAACCGCCTTGCCGTCAAGACGGAATCCATCCAGCCGAACTCGCGCTGGTACAGCGGCGGCGGGCTGTTCCGCGAGGTGTCGCTGTACGTCGGAGACAAAGTGCGCATCGAGCCGTGGGACGTTTTCTGCTACACGGTGCAGGCGGATGCAAAGAAGGCGACGCTGCATGTTTCCGTTACCGTGACGAGCGACGTGGAGGGCAT
>CAYFRC010000035.1:5021-12090 GCA_964345325.1 uncultured Oscillospiraceae bacterium | reverse complement strand
CTCTTTGAAGCCGTATTTCTCCGCCCATGCCGCGGCGCTGTCGCGGTTGATGTCGCACGCGGCGACGAGTTCGATTTTGCCTTCGCGCGCGAGCTTCGAGTAGCCCAGCATGTGCGCGTTGGAGATGGAGCCGGTTCCGACCAATCCGATTCTGACGGGTTTCACGATGGGATCCCTCCTGTCTTATTTTCCGAGCATCGCGGCGCCGATGATGCCCGCGTCGTTGCCCAATGTCGCAAGTTCGATTCTGGCGTAGGGCATGGTCTTGTAGAACACCATGGACGGGAGCTTTTCGCGGATCGCCTCCAGAAGGAAATCGCCCGCCGCCGATACGCCGCCGCCGAGGGCGATAATCTCGGGGTCGTAGAGGTTGATGAGGTTTACAAACCCCACGCACAGATAGGTGATGTAGTCGTCAAAGACCTTTTTCGCCGCGGGATCGCCCGCCTTTGCGCAGTCCATGACGTCCTTTGCGGTGAGCTTTTCCAAGTCGCCGTTCACGCTCTTTGCGATCGCGCTTTCGGGATGGAGCGATGCCGCTTCCTTCCCCATGCGGATGAGGGCTGTCGCGGAGGCGTAGCGCTCCCAGCAGCCGAGATTGCCGCAGGTGCAGGGCTCGCCGTCGAATTTCACGATCATGTGGCCGATTTCGGATGCGACGCCGTGCGGCCCCGTGTACACCTTGCCGTTTATGACGATGCCGCCGCCCACACCGGTTCCGAGCGTCACGAACACGGAGTTTTTCACGCCGCTGGAAACGCCCGCGACCGCCTCCGCAAGGCCCGCGATGGTCGCATCGTTGTCCACGAAGATCGGCTTATCGACGTATTTGTGCATGATGGGAATCAGCGGAACCTGATGCCAGAACAGGTTCGTACACATGGGGACGATGTTGCGCTCATTGTCGTGGATGCCGGGGATGCCGATGCCGATGGACGCGATATCGTCCATGGTCTTGCCCGCGGCATCAACGGCCTTTTGCGCCAAGGCTGCCATGTCCCTGATGACGGCTTCCGCGCCGCGCTCCACGCCCGTCGGGCAGGAGACCTTGCTCAAAATCGCGCCGTTTTCGTCCACGACGCCCGCCTTGATGGCGGTTCCGCCCAAGTCGATACCGATGTACAACATAGAAAATGCTCCCTTCAATCGTTGATGATGCTGTGTCCTTCCCATTCCTTTGCGGGAGATGCGCCCAACAGATGCGCTATCGTCGGCGCAACGTCCTTGATGGAGATGTTTTCCAGTTCGCGCGGCGGGAATTTGGGGCCGTTAAACAGGAGGGGGATCGTCATGTCCTCTTCCATGTCCGTGCCGTGCGCCCGTCCGTGTCCGCCGTGGTCGGCCAGGAAGATTACGGAGTATTCGGCGGGGATTTTTTCGCGCACGCGCTGTACGCAGGAGAGCGCGTTATCCACGGCCTTCATATACGGCGCGTTGAGCCAGCCGCTGTCGTGCCCCACCTCGTCCGTCGCGCCGAGGTACAAGAACACGAAATCGGGATTCTCGCGCAGAATGAAATCGATCGCGCAGTCGGTCGCGCGGTTGTCGGTATCCGAAAACTTGTACTGGTTGATGAGCGTGGATGCCATGAGACTGCCCGGGCGCACCAGATCGCGCAGCTCCGACCAGGTATAGAAGAAGGCGCATTTCTTGTCCGCGCTGTTCAGCCGCTCGCAAAGCCCTTCGATGGGGCGCACCTGCGGGGCGTAGGTATTGGTCGTCGTGCCGTGCCGCTCGGGATCGACGCTGTGAAACAGCGACATGTGGCACGGCAGCGTGACGGAGGGAAATACCGTCCGCGCCTTGAGTGTCCACTGGGATTGTTCCAGAAATGCCTTTGCGTACGGATTGCCGCAGCCCGTATACCCTTCCGGGCGCATGCCGTCCACGAGGATGAGGATAACTTTTCCGTTCATAACAATCATTCCCCCGCATCGCCTGTAAAGCGAAATTTATGTCTGTTCATGAGTTCTTCTGCGGCGTTGAAGCCGCTCTGCTTGAGCTTGTGGTTGCGCGCGGCGACCTCTAACACGATGGCGAGGTTGCGCCCCGGGCGGATGGGGATGGTGAGCTTCGGAAGCTGTACTTCCAAAATCGTCCCATATTCCTGCTGCAGGCCGATTCGGTCGTATTCCTTGCCCTCCTTCCAGATTTCCAGATGCGCGATCAGGTCGATGCTCTTGCTGGGCAGGACGGAGCCGATGCCGTACATGGTCGCGATATCGATGATGCCCACGCCGCGAATCTCCATGAGGTGGCGCACCATGTCGGGCGCCTCGCCCACGAGGCGGTTGGTGTTCACGCGGCGAATATCCACCACGTCGTCCGCGACGAACTGGTGACCGCGCTTGACGAGCTCCAGCGCTGCCTCGCTCTTGCCCACGCCGCTTTCGCCCGTGATGAGGATGCCGCAGCCGGACACGTCCACCAACACGCCGTGCTTCGTGACGGACGGCGCGAGGCGGTTGTTGAGGTAGTTGATGATCTTGATGACGACGATTGTCGTATCTTCGCTGGATGTGTATACGGGTACGCCGTGCCTCGTCGCGCTCTCGACGAGCCCGGGCACGCACTGCATGTTGTGGCACACGATCACGCACGGGGGGCGATATCCGAAAAGCGTGTCGAGCCGCTGTAACCGCGTCGCCTCGTCGAGCGAATTGAGATAGCTCATTTCGCCCTTGCCGATGAGCTGCGGCCGATTCCACGCGAAATACTCCCAATAGCCCGAGAGCTGAAGCCCCGGGCGGTTGATGTCGCTGCTGTCGATGGGGAGTTCGCCATCCGCGCCGCCGACCAGAACGGACAGATTCAGCTCCGTCAAAAATTCCTTTTCGGAGATCATGCGGGCGCTCCTTCCGCGTCAAACGCGCCGTCCTCCAAGAGCATCTCGAGGACTTTCGCGATGCCGTCACTGTCGTTATCGGGCACGATCCAGCGCACCTGCTCGAGCACTTCCCGCCGCGCGTTCGCCACGGCGCAGCCGCGGCCGGCGTAGTTGAGCATGGGCATGTCGTTTTGCGCGTCGCCAAAGGCGATGATCTCCTCGCGCTTCACGCCCAACCGCTCGGAGACGAGCTTCAGCGCTGCGCCCTTGTCCGCGCCGATGCCCGTGCATTCGATGTAGTAGGGGCGGGAGATTGCGCAGTTGATTCTGCCCGCGAACTTTTCGCGGAATTTCTCCGCGAGGGCGGGCGCCTCTGCAGGATCGACCACCATGAGCATTTTGCACAGGTCATGGTCGATGGCTTCGGAGAGCTTCCGATGCACCGCGCGGCCGGGGATGCGGATTTTCGAGGCGTAAAACGCGCTGGAGGCGTTGTCCTCCGCATAATAATAGCCCGTTTCGTCGAACGCCTGAATGTGGATGCCCATGTCCTCCGCCATTTTCGCGGCCTCTCTTGCCGCGTCCATCGGCACGGGCAGGAGATCGAGCGCCTTTTGCGCGGAGACGTCGTACACCATGCCGCCGTTATAGGCGATGAGGGGCGCGTTCGGCTGCACCTGCCGCGCGTAGGGGAGCATCGCTTCGACCATGCGGCCGGAGGCGAGAACGACGTATACGCCCTTTCGCATGAGCGCGGAAAGCGCCCGCAGTGTGCGCGGGGAAAGTTCCGAAGCGTCGTTCAGAAGGGAATCGTCCAAGTCGGAAACGAAGAGCCTGAAAGCCATGAAAACATCTCTCCTTTGTGCCTCTATTATATGCGTTCGGGCACGTTTCGTCAAGCGAAAGAGCGTAAGGAAGATATGCGTTTTTACGCGCTTGACAGGGATGCATCGAAACCGTATAATAATGGAGAATACGGCGTTATACATGGCGGAGGCGATACGAATATGAAAAAGAAGCTCCTGCCGCTACTTGTGGCGATGTTGCTCTTGTGCGATGTGGCACTTGCCTATACGGACATCACGCAGAACGGAATCATCGACATCCGCGACGCGGTTCTGACCTTGGGGGAATACCCCGATTTTCTCGCGGACTATGCGGACGTAAACGGCGACGGCATCGTGAACGAGATGGATGCCGCGCGCATCGCGGACTTTTTGACGGGCAAATACGTGCCCGAGGCGCTTTCGGCTGCGTGCGCGGCGGACAAAACGGAGATCGCCTTCGGGGAGAGCCTTTGCGTCTCCGTTGCAACTCAGGGCGGCTTCGGCAAATGCGAATACCGCACCGTTTTCGTGGATGAAAGCGGCGCGGAGATACCGCTTTCGGACTGGACGACGGAGGCGGTTCAGACATTATCCGTCGAGGCGGAGGGCATATATACGCTCCGCGTGACGGCGCGGGATGCGGCGGGGGAAACGGTATCCTGCACGGGCGGCACGGTCGCGGTTTATCCCGTAAAAACCGCGCAGAACGGCGATTTTACCTATGCCGTGTTTTCTGGCGGTGCGCGCATCGTCAAGTGGCTAAAGCCCGATTCGACGAGCGCGACCATCCCCGCGACGCTCGAGGGCGCTCCTGTGACGGAAATCGGCGAGGGCGCGTTTCAGGGCATGGAACTTCTCGCGTCCGTCTCGCTTCCGAACAGCATCGCCGTCATCGGAAAATGCGCCTTCAAGGGCTGCGGCATGCTCACGACCATGAACTGAGCGGAGAGGGGCTGAAAAGATATGCGTAAAAGGCTTATACTATTCTGCATCCTGCTGTGCGCGCTCGCGGCACTTTCCGCGCGGGCGGAGGCGGGGCTTACCGTTTCCATCGGCGATGCGACGGCGGCGATTGACGGCAGCGCGACGGTGAATATCTCCGTCGAACAAAATTCCGGTTTTGCTGGAACCGTATTCGACGTACTCTACGATGCGGACGCGTTTTCCGTTACAGATGTGCTGGCGCAAGAGGGCTTTGTCGCATCCGTCAATCCCGCGTATGCGGAGGGCAGGATGCGCGCGGCGCTCGCAAGGGGCGCAAGCGCGAGCGCATCGGGGAATCTTTTGCAAATCACCTTCCAAGCGAAGGATGGGGCGCAGGCGGGAAACTACCCCGTAACCATATCTTTTGTAGACGGGCAGACGGTCGGGCAAGACCTTTCCGCGCTCCCCGCGGCGGTTTCAAAGAGTGGCTCGGTGACCATACTTGCGCCGAACGCGCTTTCGATTGCCCAAATGCCGACAAAGACCGAATACATCGAGGGGCAACCGTTCGACGGGAGCGGCATGGTCGTTCTCTTTAGGGATGCGCAGTTGGAACAGCACGAGGTGACGGAGTATACCATATCGCCCGAAGTGCTTTTCTTGGGCGATACACAGGTAACGATATCGTATGAATACGAGCAGGGGAAGACGGCAGAGGCGTTCGTCCCCGTGACGGTTTCCGAAAAGGCGGCGACCGCAATCGAGATCACATCGCCGCCGCTAAAGACGCAGTACACCGCCTTTGACGCTTTCGATAGGGCGGGCATGGTTGTTGTAGTGCATTTCGACAACGGCACGTCGGGCGAAATCGAGGAGTGCACCGTCGAAACGATTAACGGCTCGGATACGCTCCGCGCGGGCGAGGCGTATGTTACCGTGCGCTATCAGGGAAAGACGGCGAACGCCGCGATCACAGTCTCCAAGAGGGAAGCGACCGTACACCCCGCCGTTGGGACTGATACCCTGTATACCTCCTCGACGCAGCTTCCGCCCATCGCGCTTTCGGAGGGGGATACCCCGGGGCACATCGCATGGGAAGCCATCGATTTCCCGCTCGAGGCGGGCGGAGAAATCGACGCGCAGTGGACGTTTACGCCACTCGATGCGGAGAATTTCCTTCCCGCGTCCGGGAGCGTGCGGTTTGCGGTGTCGGAAGCCTATATTACGCACATCCGCGCGGGCTATACGCAGGGCGGAAGGCGCATCTACACCTCGACACCGTTGGCGGACATCGAGCGGGATCTTTTGGTTGAGGCGATATATAGCGACGGGAGCGCGAAGGATGTCACATCGGAAGCGGAGCTTTCGGGCGAACTTACGGAGGGCGAAACGACGCTCACCGTGTCCTACGAAGGCTTCACGGCAGAAGTAACGGTGTCCGTGACGGCGGTCGTTCTGGAGAGCATCGACGTAGTGCTCGACACGGGAACCGATACGATTTACGAAACTGCGACATACGAGGACATCAGGCGCTACCTCACCGTGATCGCGACGTATAACGACGGGTCGTCCAAAGCCGTAACTGCAGAGGCGACGCTTTCCGGTGCGATTGCGGCGGGAAATTGCGTGCTGACGGTGGAGTTCGGCGGCATGGCGAAGTACGTGACGCTCACAATAGAAGCGGCAACGGTAACGGACGTGGAGGCGACCTTTGCGCAGGGCGATGCCGTTTTCTGCCCGGGCGTCGGCCTGGACGCGCTCAGGGAATATCTCACGGTCAACGTGCGATACAACAGCGGCGCGACGAAGAACGATATTTCAAAATACACCCTTTCCGGGACGCTCGCCGTGCCCGAAGCCGCAATAACCGTGCAAGTGGGTGGCGAAAGTGCGACATTTACCGCGCAAATTGCCGAGCACGCGTGGGGCGAATACGAAACCGTGAACTACCCCGACAAGAAAAAGGAAGGCGAAAAGAGGCGCGCTTGCGCGATCTGCGGCGGAACCGAATCCCTCGCGATCCCGATCGTGCGGAGCCTTTCCGTGCCCGAGAAGAAGATCGCACTGGGCGTTGGGGAGACGTATCAGATCGTGCCGATCGTAAAGCCCGAAGGCGCCGAGGCGCAATACACCTACACCTCGCGAAAGAAGAGCATAGCGGAAGTGAGCGGGAGTGGGCTGGTTTCCGCCGTCAAGGCGGGCTCGACGACCGTTACTGTGAGGATCGCGACGGGGAAGACGGCGAGTATTTACGTAACGGTGCTTGCGGCGCCCGATTCCGTGGCGCTTCAAAACGTGCCGACGGAGATGGGCGTGGGCGAAGCAGCTGCGTATTCCCTCGCCTTTACGCCCGCGAAAAAGGTTCGCAATGCGGCGATTGTCACGTCGGATAACGAAAGCGTTCTTCGCGTTGAGGGCAAAAACCTCGTCGCGGTGTCCGAAGGCGAGGCGAATGTCACCGCGACGACGTATAACGGCAGGACGCATAGCG
>CAYFRC010000035.1:0-5011 GCA_964345325.1 uncultured Oscillospiraceae bacterium | reverse complement strand
CCGCGATCGAGACCTTGTCCTTCGAGGGCGAATTCACAGTCTCCGTGGGCGAAAAGAAACCCGTATCCGCAACCCGAAACGGCGCCGCGAAGGGAAAAATCACCTACAGCGCGAAGACGAAGGCCGACAAGAAGATTGTTTCCGTTGCAGCGGACGGGACGCTTCAAGGCAAGAAAGTGGGCACGGCGACGGTCGTCGCGACGGCATACAACGGCGTTACGGCGGAATGTACCGTACGCGCCATCGCCGCGCCGAAGCGCGTGAAACTTTCCTCTACCAAAGTGACGCTCGGCGCGAACGGGGATGTCCGTTCGGGCATAAAAGCGAGCGTGTCCCCCGCAGGCGTCGACGAAACGCTGCAGGTTAAGACATCGAATGCGGAGGTTGCGACCGTAGCCGTTTCCGAGGACGGCACCTATACCGTAATCAGCGGCGGCAAGACGGGCAAGGCGACGATTCGGTTTACTACCGTCAACAATAAGACGGCGAAATATACCGTGACTGTCGCGAAGGAACCGACGGAAGCGGGGCATACGGCGCTCAGCCAAAAGGGGCTTACGCTCAAGGCGATCGGCAAGAGCGCAAAGCTCGCCGTCAAGTTCGCGAAGGGATATGGCGGTACCGTTACAAAATGGAAATCGAGCGACGAAACCGTAGCGACGGTCGAGAACGGTAAGGTGGTCGCCGTCGGAGCGGGCGAGGCGCATATTACGGCGGAACTGTACAACGGGTACGAAACGCCGCCGTGCAAAGTTACCGTATCGATTGCCGCGAAGGGGGAGAGCGTCGCGCCCGAAGAAACCGCCGATGCGGAAGAAGCGCCCGAAGCCGAGGAGATTCCGCCGATTCTCCCGACCGCGTTTGCGGAAGGCTCGCAGATCGTTGACTGTGCGTTTGCATCCATAAACGACAAGGGAGAGATCGCCTTTGACGAGGACTGGAACGGCAGCGGAAAGATGACCGTATCCATAGACGACGTACTGGTTACGATCGCGTTCGCGGACGGCTCGATCGAAAGCGTCAACGCAAACGGGTTGTGCGAATTCGCCGTTTCCGGCATGGACGATGCCGCAGGCGATGCGGATATCGCCTTCGTGAAAAAGGGATGGCTGCGCATCGTGGGCGAGGGCAAGGTGAAATTCGAGGGATTCACCGTCACCGTGAAATTCCCCGAAGCGCCGCAGACCGACGAAACGCCCGAGGGACCCGAAGCATCGGAAGAACCCGAAGTGCCGCAATATCCCGAAACACCGGAAGTTGCCGAAACGCCGAAAGACGAAGCGCCGGAAATCGCCGAACCGACGGAAGGCGAGTCGGAAGCACCCGAAGCATAGAATTCTGCACCGAAGAAGGGGAGTCGCATTCATTTGCGGCTCTCCTTTTGCAACACAAACCTGCTGCGCGCAGTCGGCGGGAAATTGCTTGACAAACGGACGCGCGTTCCGTATAATCATTTTCGTAACATGGCGATAATACGATTTGCGGATAGAGGAGGCTACCGGAATGCTTCAGGCGACAAAACGACCGGGCAAAGCCCAAATCTCGTGCGAAGTGCGCGACGGTGCGATCATACGGAAAAGCGCGTACGGGCTGACGAGGGTGTATGTGGTGCGGGAGGATATCCTGCGCATCACCTTTACGCGAAGGGACAGCTTTTCCGAGAGGGAATCCGAGTATGTAACGGAGCGGGGGCGTTTGAAGATTGCGCCGAAAAATGCAGAAATCGACCCCATCGGCGGAAGCGTGCGTATATCGGATGCCCGAGGCAATGCAGTCGTCACCATATACGGCGGCTGGAGCATGGAGGCATTTACCGCGGATCGGATTGTTTGGGGCAGCAAGTCGCAAACTGAGACGGTGCAAACCGCAGACGGCGCGAAAAACGTGATCCGCGCGGCGGAGACACAGCCTTATAAGACACTCTACCGCGCGCGGCTGCCGCTGCAATTTGCGGAGGATGAGACGATCTACGGCTTCGGACAGCCCGAAGGCGGGGTGATCGATCGTCGCCATGCAAAGATATACGGCTGCCAGACGAACCGCTCGATAGCGCTGCCGTTTTTCGTATCGACCAAGGGCTATGCCATGCTTTTTGACTGCGGGTGTACCTTCATATATAATGGCGCGGCGGAAAAGCCGTATATGTATCTGGAAGCCGTCGAAGAATTGGACCTGTACGTACTGCGCGGAAGCCCCGAGGACGCCGTACGGGGCTACCATTTGCTGACGGGGCTGCCCGCGCTGCTTCCGCAGTGGGCGTTCGGCTACATCCAGTCACAGGAGCGGTATGAAACGGGCGAAGAACTCATAGAGGTCGTGCGCGAATGCCGAAAGAGGAACATCGGCATAGACTGCATCGTGGAGGACTGGCAGTCGTGGCCGGAGGGGCAGTGGGGTCAGAAGAGTTTTGACGCAAATCGCTTTCCGAATCCGAGCGGCATGATGGACGAGCTGCACGCGATGAACGCGCATTTGATGCTTTCCATATGGGCGAACCCGAACGGCGCTGCCGAAGATCATCGGGAGCTTGCGGAAAAGGGACTTCTGCTGCCGGATGGCGAGCACTACAATCCGCTGTTGTCCGAGGCGAGGAATATGTATTGGAAGCAGGCGTATGAAGGTCTGTACCGCCACGGGCTGGATGCGTGGTGGTGCGATTCGAGCGAGCCGTGGACGAGCGAGTGGCGGCGCATCGAGGAGCCGGAGGCGGAGGACGTATATTACGAAACCCGCAATACGGCTTCGGCGCAGCTCGGCGCGGACTATGCCAATGCGTTCGCGTTCTTCCACGCGCGCACGATGTACGAAGGGCAGACCGCGCTCGACGACGGGAAGCGCGTGATCAATCTGACGCGCTCCGGCTGGATCGGCCAACAGAAATACGGCACGATTCTCTGGTCGGGCGATACCGTGGCGCGCTGGGAAACGCTGCGCAACCAGATTACGGCGGGGGTCAACATGTGCGCGAGCGGCATTCCGTTCTGGACGCAGGACATCGGCGGCTTCTTCGTGAAGCGCGGGCTGCCGTGGTACTGGGACGGCGCGTTCGACGACGGCTGGGAAAGCGAAGAGTTCTGCGAACTGTACGTGCGCTGGTTTGCATTTGCGGCATTTCTGCCGGTGTTCAGGGCGCACGGCACGGACGTCAGGCGCGAACTGTGGAACGCGCCCGGCGAGTACTACGATGCGCTGCTCGCGATCAATCGGCTGCGCTATACGCTGCTGCGGTATGTGTACTCCCTCGCCGGAAACGCGGCGCTGAACGGCGGCACGATGATCAAGCCCTTGGGCTTCAACTATCCGAATGACCGCGCGGCGTGTGCGGTCAATGATCAGTTCCTGCTGGGCGACGATATGCTGGTGTGCCCCGTTACCGAATATGGGGCGCGCAGCCGCAAAGTGTACCTGCCGGAGGGAACGTGGCACGACCGGAGAACGGGGCAAACCTATGTCGGCAAAAGGACGGTGGAAGTGAGCGCGCCTTTGGATGCGATTCCCGTATTCCTGCGCGCCGGCGCGATACTCCCCGTGTGCGCTCCGCGGTTGAGCGCGGAGGAGACGCTGCGGCAGGCGCCGCATATCGAAGTATTCACCGGTGCCGACGGCGCGTTTTCCATGTACGAAGACGCGGGGGACGGCTACGAATACCGAAACGGCGAATACACGCTCACGCACCTTACGTGGGACGACGCAAAACGGAAACTGCGCGCCGAAAACGGGGCAGAATATACGATCGTTTTGCATTAAACGACCGATTTGCTTTTAGAACGGAGGCATTGCATGATTACGCTCTTCTTAGTCTTTGTAGTTGTCTTCATAATGCTAATCTTATGGATACCGCTTGCGAATATGGGCGTGCAATTCACCGACGGGATCGGGTATACGCTGTTCACAATCGCAATTCTCATCATCCTTGTCCCGTTTGTTATTTCGATCCTGCGGGCATGGAAGAAGTAAGGGTACGGCCATGAGAAGCAAGTTGATGTGCATAGTGCTCGTGCTGCTGTTGTTTTCCACGAGCGCGGAAACGGAGGATACAATGACAAACAAACCGCATGTGACCGGCACGTTTATCCAGCCGGGCACATTCCTGTACTATTCGCAAGAGCGCTGGTCGCAGCACATGGAATACCTGCTGGAGGCAGGCATCGACACCGTCATCGTCCAATGGACTGCCGAGACGCCGTATGGGCGCTTTAAGAGCACCTATTGTCCCGTTAGTTTTCAATGCGAAAAGGAAACGTATTGCTCCGAGCATCCGGAGTTTTTGGAAACCCTCTTGCAGGCTGCACAGGAAAAGGGCATGAAGCTCTTTGTGGGGCTGAATCTTTCCGATGAATGGTGGGAGTTCGCCTGTTCGCGTGACGATTGGAACCAAAAACAGGCGCAGATCGGCGCGCAGATGGCGGCGGAAATTTACGACACCTACAAGGCGCGCTACCCCGAAACACTGTACGGCTGGTATTTTTCGTGGGAGATGTTCAACGGCATGTACGGGCAGGAGGACAAGGCAATCTCCTTTTTGAACCTCTATCTGGACGCATTGAACGAGATCGCGCCGGAAATGCCGATCATGCTCTCCCCCTTTGTGCGCAGCGTCGGGGGGCCTCCGGCGCAGGCGCAGGCGGAATGGACGAAGGTGTTCGCGGGCGCGCATTTCCGCGACGGCGATATCTTCTGCTGTCAGGACGCCGTCGGCGCGGAGCATATTACCATCGAGGAGTTGGACGGGTATTTTGCCGCGCTCAAAGCCGCTGCCGATACCAAGGAAGGGCTGCTCTTTTGGGCGAATACGGAGTGCTTCCGCCGCGTTTCCGAGGGCTTCTTTAACCCTGCTCCCGTGGAGCGATTCATTCGCCAGATGGAGATCGCACAGCCGTACGTGAGCGGGTATGTGACGTTCGCTTATTCGCATTACTATGCGCCCGATGTCGTCCGCAGCCGCAAAAGGCACGAGGAATACCTAAAGTATCTTGCACAATGATGTGCAGGAGTCGTGTGTTGCCTGTCG
>CAYFRC010000034.1:10393-12115 GCA_964345325.1 uncultured Oscillospiraceae bacterium | reverse complement strand
ATGCTGCGGACTGGTTCATGCCGATGATCGCGGAGAGCGCCGAAGAGACGGACGAAATCAACCGCATCATGACCAACATCAACACCTACCGCGAGGAGATGACCTTCAAGTTCATCACCGGGCAGGAATCCTTGGACAATTTCGATACGTTTGTGCAGACCATGTACGACATGGGACTTGAGGACGCCGTCGCCCTCAAGCAGGACGCGCTGGACCGCTATCTCGAGCGCTGATCCCCGAAGCGGACAGTCTGGCGTAGAGATTCGACTGCCGGACGAAGATGTTCTCTTCGTCCGGCAACTCGTTTTTAGGAGGAGTTGATACCATGACGGCAGCCACCCACAGGGAAGCGTACAGGGCGCCGAATGATCTCAAAAAATACCTTATCGCTGTATTGTCGCTTATGACGCTCACATGCCTCTTTCTGACGTTTATTTCAGGCGTCCATTACAAGACGGAGGAGCCGCAGATTTTAAGCGGCATCGATTTTTTGCTCGGCAGAACCGCCGGAAAGAGCGCTGGTTCCCCGCACCCACTGATCGTGGGAGCGCTTATTTTCGGCGTGTGGAGCGCGTTCAACGCGCTCGTACAGCCCGATAAGTTCTTTTATTCTATCATTTCATCGCTTTTTTTGATCGTGTGTGTGGCGATGTTCCGTTTCGACGTGGTGTATCAAGCCAAATCGGAATTTGCGCTCGATGCCTCGGCGGTCGGAATAGGCATCGGCTGGGTGCTTGCGCTCGCGCTTGCGATTGCCAATTTCGCGGTAATCATTTGGCGTAAAAGCTCGCGGTCGCTCCTTTTACGCAAGCAGGAGCTCGACAGGATTTACGCCTCCGCGAATATTCCCGGCGGCTATAAGGTCATGTCGACGAAGGAAATCATCGCGCGCGACTTCCGTCAGCACTGGCCGATCTACCTCATGGTGCTTCCGACGCTCATCTTCTACTTCTTATGGTGCTACGGCCCCATGTACGGCATCATCATCGCCTTCAACGATTTTGCGCCCAAGCGCGGCATTCTCGGCAGCAAATGGGTGGGACTGCAGTGGTTCCGCGATTTCTTCCGCAGCCCGTTTGCGTGGCGCACAATCCGAAATACGCTGTTCATCAGCTTTTACAACCTTCTGTTCGGCTTCCCTGCGCCGATCATTCTGGCGCTTCTCCTCAACGAGATGCGCAACCAGAAGTTCAAGCGCATCGCGCAGACAATTACCTACATGCCGTACTTCATTTCGCTGGTCGTGCTGTGCGGTATCCTCACGGATTTCTGCTCGACATCGGGGCTTTTCGCGCAGATTCAGTACCTGTTTGGTGCCGACACGGCGGTGAACTTACTGGGCGATGCCAAGTACTTCCGCAGCGTCTATGTAGGCTCGGAAATTTGGCAGAAGCTCGGTTGGGACTCGATCATCTACCTGTCCGCATTGTCCGCCATCGATCAGGAGCAGTATGAGGCGGCGACGATCGACGGCGCGGGCAAGTTCAAGCAGGTGCTCCACGTGACGCTCCCCGGCATCATGCCGACGATCTCGATCCTTCTGATCCTGCGCATCGGCTCCCTCATGGGCGTCGGCTACGAAAAGATCATCCTGCTGTACAACGGCCTCACCTACGAGACGGCGGACGTCGTTTCCACCTATGTATACCGCAAGGGCATCGTGGATGCGAACTTCAGCTTCTCCACGGCGGTCAACCTTTTCAACTCCATCATCAATTTCCT
>CAYFRC010000034.1:0-10383 GCA_964345325.1 uncultured Oscillospiraceae bacterium | reverse complement strand
CTCACGGAAAACAGCCTGTGGTAAAGGAGGGACACGCATGACGAACAATAAGCTGAGAACAAACGGCGAAAAAGCGTTTGCCGTTTTCAATTACACCTTCGTGACGATTCTTTGCGTGATCTGTCTGTATCCGCTGTGGTATGTGCTGGTCTGTTCGCTGTCCGATCCGATTCTTTTGTATATGAACCGTGGAATCATGTTCTGGCCGCTGGGCGAATGGTCGCTGAGGGGTTACAGGCTCGTGCTGGATAACCCGAACATCTATACGGGGTTCCGCAACACGCTGATTTATCTGAGCGTGGGCACAACCCTAAATATGGTGCTTACCGTCATGGCATCCTACGCGCTTTCGCGAAAGCAATGTTACTGGAACGGCACCATCATGAAAATCATCGCCTTTACGATGTATTTTCACGGCGGGCTGATCCCGTTCTACCTGATGGTGAAGAACATGGGGCTGCTCGATACGTATTCGAGCATCATCCTGCCGGTCGCGGTATCCACATGGAACCTGATCGTGATGCGCACGAGCTTTGCCGGCATCCCCGATTCCCTCGAGGAATCCGCGCGGCTCGACGGCGCGAACGATTGGACGATCCTTTGGCGCATTTTCTTCCCGCTCGCGCAGGCAACGATCGCGGTTATCGCGCTGTTTTACGCGGTGTACTGGTGGAACAACTGGTTCAACCCCTCCATCTTCCTCTCCAGCAAGTCCAAATACCCCCTGCAGCTTGTGCTGCGCGAGATTCTGCTGAAGAACGACACCTCCGCTATGACGCAGATCGGCTCCGTCGGGCAGAGCCAGCAGGAGCAGTACAGGATGCTCGTGAAATACTGCACGATCATCGTCTCCACGGTTCCGATCCTCGTGGTGTATCCGTTCCTGCAGCGGTATTTCGTCAAGGGCGTAATGATCGGCTCGATCAAAGGATAGGGGAGATGGCGATGTTTCTCGGGATTTCCCTGGGCGCGAGGCATACAAAGGAAGATGTCGCAGGGTTTGTCAGAGAGGGCTTCCGCTATTTCGAGCTTTCGATCCCCGCAAACATAGGGAAGCGCGGGCAAGAGGAGAGATACGTAGAAAACTTTGTGGAGCCGCTCATGGAAGGGCTGCGCGAAGCGAAGGTTTGCCCGTGGAGCTTTCACCTGCCGTTCGGCGCGGGATTTGACATCGCCGCATACGACGAGGCGGAGCGAAAGGAAGTTCTCGCCTCCCTGAAGCGGTTGATGACGCTGCTCAAAGGCTACGGTGCGCGCGTGTTTGTGATTCACGGCTGTCTCGAACCGGTGGAGGATGCGCAGCGCCCCGTGCGCATGGCGCACAGCATCGCGTCGCTAACGGAGCTGGAGGCGCACGCGAAGTCTTTCGGGATGCGGATCGCCTTGGAAAACCTTCCCAGAAGCTGCCTCGCCAACGACGCGAAGGAGACCCTTGCAATGCTTCGCGCGGCAGGCCATATCGGCGTGTGCTTCGATGTCAACCACCTTCTGAGCGATACGCACGAGCGCTTTTTGGGCGAAATCGCACCCTTCATTATCACGACGCACCTGTCCGACTACGACGGCATAGACGAACGGCATTGGCTGCCGGGCGAAGGCATCGTCCCGTGGAAGACGGTCGTCGAGCGCCTCGAAAGGGCGGGCTATCGCGGGCCGTATCTGTTCGAGCTCCGCAGGGGCGAAAACGGCGAATACGCGCCGAATGAAATAAAGGACGCCTTTTACGGCGCATTGGAACGGTAAAAGAAAATCTCCGGTTTGCCAAACGGCAGACCGGAGATTGCTTTTGATTTGCGTTATTCGTCAAACAGCGGCGTGGAAAAATACCTTTCGCCGGTATCGGGGAGGACCGTGACGACGGTCTTGCCCTTGCCGAGCTTTTTCGCGAGCCTGAGCGCTGCGGCGACGTTCGTACCGCTCGAAATACCGCAGAGGATGCCCTCCTCGCGGATGAGGCGGCGCGAAATCTCGATCGCCTCCTCGTCGGATACGATGGCGATGTCGCTGTAGATGTTCACGTTCAGGTTTTTGGGAATGAGCCCGTCGCCGATGCCCATTTGGATGTGCGTACAGATGCTGCCGCCGGAGAGGATCGCGGCGTTTTCCGGCTCGACCGCCCAAATTCGGATGTCGGGATACAGCGCCTTGAGCGTTTCGCCGATGCCGGAGAGCGTGCCTCCCGTGCCGATGCCGGAGCAGAAGCCGTGGATCGGACCGCCGACCTGCTCGACGATCTCGAGCGCGGTGTGGTGCTTGTGGACGATGGGGTTGGCGGGGTTTTCAAACTGTTGCGGCACCCACACGTTTTCGTCCTCGCGCGCCATGCGCAGCGCGGTTTCGAGGCATTCTGCGATGCATTCGCCGATATTGCCCCTGTCGGGTACGAGGACGAGCTCCGCGCCATATGCTTTGATGAGCTTCCTGCGTTCGCCGCTCACGGAATCGGGCATGACGATGCGCACGCGATAGCCCTTGACTGCGCCGATGAGCGCGAGCCCGATGCCCTGGTTGCCGCTGGTCGGTTCGACGATGATGGTGTCCTTGTGGAGTATGCCGCGCTTTTCGGCTTCGATAATCATATTGTAGGCGGTGCGGGTCTTGATGGAGCCGCCGATATTCACACCTTCGTATTTCACGAGGATTTCTGCGGAATCCTCGGGTACCATGCGTTGCAGGCGGATGATGGGCGTATGGCCGATCGCTTCCAAAACACTGTTGTAAATCATATTGCTACCTCCCAAAGTATTTAAGATATACCACGATTGTAAGATTTATCACCGTGCAATACGGCGACTAAGTCGCTTCGGCCTTCGTCAGGTTCTTTACCCAAAGGTATTTATTGTACCGTCGGGAAATGAACGGCACCTTTACGATCTCATCGAGACACATGACGATGTATACCGCCATCACCGGCCAATGAAACACAAAACATCCGAGCAAGGCCAATGGAATCGCAAAACACCATGTGGCAAAAAAGACACTGATGGCATCGTACTTTGAGTCTCCGCCTGCCGGGAAAACGCCGCAGGTGATGATTGTGTTGTACGAATATGCGAACATATATATCGCACTGAAAAAGAGCATTTGCACCAAATAGCTTTTCGCCAAAGGCTCCAGCACATAGAAAAAATACACCAATGGGCCTGCAATGCAGATAAGCCCTACATTAATCAATCCGCTCCAAAGGGACACTTTCCAAAATCGGCTGCCGTATTCCTTTGCTTTGTCCAGCATATTTTTTCCGAGCAACTGGCCGATCATTATACCCGCACCGCCGGACAATCCATGCGAGGATAAAGGAATGCATCGTAATGCTCAATCCCCACGAAAGACTGCTTGCGAGCATACCGGGGACGATTTTCCAAAGGTCCCTCTCAAAATCGAGGGAAAAATAGAACAGGCTGCTCTTGCCAAGATGCACATCCTTGTTTTTGTGCGACCAGGAAAGGCACCATCCCAGCGCCAGTATTTCCACGGCAACGGTAGAATACGCGGAGCCATTGGCGCCGAGCGCGGGCACGGGCCCGATTCCATAAATTAGGAAAAGATCCGCAAACACATCGACCGCGACGACTACAGCGGATATCAGCACACTCTTCTTAGCGTGCCCCGTAATTTTCATCATCGTCAGAAAACATTGCACAATACCGGAAAAAAGATATGAGAAACTCACGATGCGCAGGTACTCTGCGCCTATACGAATCAGCTCCGGTTCGGGCGTAAAAACCCGCATAAGACGCTCCGGAATGCAGAATGCAAGGAGAAAGAAGACGAAAGATATCATCGCAACATAGCGAACCGCCATGCTCAGGAAGCGGTTTGCGTTTTTGTAATCTCTTTTTCCCCAGTATTGTGCGATCAAAACGCCGGCAGCGCCGAGGATTGCGCCGTTAAACAGCGACATGACAAACGATATCTGATTTGCCAACGAAACGGCGGCGATTGCGTCCTGGTGGAGCCGTCCAAGCATCAGCGCGTCTGTTGCGCCGACCAGCGCATTCAGCAAGTTCTGCAACGCGAGGGGAATGGCAATTGCCATCAATTCCCTGTTGAACTGCTTCTTTTCAGCTGCGTTCATTCCCTACACCATCACATTCGAAATGATTGAATACGTATACCGAACCGTACGGATGCCATAAGAAGGGATTGCCTTCTGATTCCAGACATACAGTTTAACATGGGCAAGTTATATTGCAACGGGTTTCCGATGAAGTTTCCGCGTAGCAGTATCGGAAATTGACAAAGCGGCGCGATTTGTGTATAATGCTCTATAGGGAAACGGTAAAGGAGAGTGTCTATGCAGGGCATTGCGGTTGTGCTCGCGTGCGTCGTACTTTTTACGTTTAAATCGCTGTTGAATAAGATGTTCGCGCTTTCGTATGAGGGCGATAAAAGTGCGGCGACACCCGTCTTCGCGATGATTTCGTGCATAGGCGTTGCGGTTGCGACGTGGGCCATCGGCGGGTTTTCGTTCACGCCATCGACTCCGACGTGGGGATATGGGCTGCTCAACGGAATTATGCTGTTCCTGTTCAATCTGTCCGTCATACAGGCGTCGCTCACGGGGCCATACTCCTTTCAGTCGCTGATGTCCACATCAGGCAGCATCCTTATGCCGCTCGTTTTCACGGTGCTCTTGCACAGCGACAGCCTCACCGCCATGCAGGTGACGGGTATAGCCATTATGCTCTTTTCGTTCGTGCTCTTTAACCTCAAGGGGCTGACGCTTTCGGGTTCGAAAAAGGGATATATGGCGTGGGTCATCCTTCTGTTCTTCGCAAACGGCTTTTACGGCGTACTGCTTGAGACGCAGCAGGTTGCGATGGCGCGGACGGAGCGCGACGAGATGATTACCATCACCTTTTCCGTATGCGCGATCATCTCGCTCGTATACCTTTGGATGAAAAAGAAGGGCGCGATTTTAGAGGCGTTCCGCATGAGCAAAAAATCGTGGATGAGCGCGATCACGTCCACGGTGCTGTATACTGCGGCGACAAACCTCGTCGTGTTCGGGCTTTCCCTCATGCAGGCGACGATTTTTCATACATCGCTCAACGGCGGCGTGTTGATCTTTTCGGTGCTGCTGGGCACGGTGATGTTTCGCGAAAAGTTCGACATCTATAAGGGCGTGGGGCTCGTGCTCGCGGTGGCGGCGCTCGTGCTGCTCGGATTATAAACGAACACGCATGTTTTACGGGCATTCGCTTGACAGGCGCAGGGCGATGAGGGTACTCTATCGGGGGTGTTTATTCGGATGATTACGATACTCGGGCTGGGGCTTACAAAGGACGATCTCACGCAAAGGGCAGTGCGCCTTTTGCGTGATGCAAAGGGAAGCCTCCTTCTTCGCACGGCGCAGTGCGGCGCGGCGGAATACTGTGCGGAAAACGGCATCGCCTTTTCCGCCATGGATGACCTGTATGACCTTGCGGAGGATTTTGACGAGATCAACGAGAAGATCGTAAATCGTGTACTGACGGAGGCGAAAAAGGGAGACGTTCTGTTCGGCGTTCTCGACGTGAGAGATGCCGCGTGCGGTTTGCTCCTCGAACGATTCCCCGAATGCTCCGTTATCGCGGGCGTTCCCGTAGACGGCGTGCTTTCCGCCTATGCGCGCGGCTGCTGCCAAAGGCTTGCCGCGTCCGACTGGGAGGCGTTTCAGCCGGAATCGTCCGAAGGCGCGCTCATCCGCGAGATCGACAGCCGCACCTTGGCGGGGGAGATAAAGCTGCGCCTCATGGAGCGGTATCCCGATGAGGCGGAGATTTTCGTCCTGACGGAAGACGGCATATCACGCGTGCCGCTGTGCGATTTGGACAGGCTCGGGGCGTATTCCCACAGGGTATGCGCGTATGTTCCGCCTGAAGCAGACCTGACGAAACTGGAGCGCTTCGGCTTTCGTGAGCTCAACCGCGTTGCGGGCATCTTGCGCTCGCCGAACGGCTGCCCGTGGGATCGCGAACAGACGCATACTACGCTCCGAAACGACATGGTCGAGGAGGCGTATGAGGCGGTCGACGCCATCGACAGGGGCGACATGGACGCGCTCTACGACGAATTGGGCGATGTGCTGATGCAGGTTGTGATGCACTCCGAAATCGCGCACCAGCACGGGGAGTTCACCGTGGACGACGTGACGAGCGCGATCTGCCGCAAGCTGATCGACAGGCACGAGCACGTGTTCGGCACCGTGCAGGCACAGACGGCTGAAGAGGTGCTTCTGCTTTGGGACAAAGTCAAGCGCAAACAGCGGAAGCAGACGCTTTCCGAGAGCATGTGGGACATCGCGAAGAGTATGCCTTCCCTCATGCGCGCAAAGAAAGTGCTCAAAAAGGGAACCAAGGCAACCGTGCCCGATGGGGAGGACACCGAGGACGCGGCGATTGCCGCCCTAAAAGATGGGCTTACGGCATTTGCCCTCGAGAGAAACGACAAAACGCTTTCGCACCTGCTCTTGATGGCTGCAAACGTCGTGCGCGTCATGCGCGCGGACGGGGAATTGCTGCTCAACGCTGCGTGCGACGAATACATCAGAAGATTTGAGGAAATGGAAACATGACGTATACAGACTTGCTGAATGCACTTTCCGAAAAGACGGGACTGACCAAAATCCGATGCGGCGATTTCCTTTCCGCGCTTACCGAAACCGTGATTGAAACGGTTGCGTCGGGGGAAAAAGTCGTGCTGAGGGGGCTCGGCACATTTGCCCCCAGGAAAAAAGCTGCGCGCCTATGGAAACACCCGAAGACGGGGCAGCATGTACCGATTGAAGAAGGGCTGACGCCCGGCTTTACGCCGAGCAAGACATTCAAAAGAAGGATGGGAGGAGATTCCGATGAAACAGCGTGAAAAGGCGGGAAACAGCGCCGACATTTCGAGCATGCGGCTCGATAAATACCTCAAGGTGTCGCGCATCATCAAAAGGCGCGCAGTCGCAAACGATGCCTGCGATACGGGCCATGTGATGCTCAACGGCAAGGAGGCAAAGCCCGGCGCGGAAGTCAAGGTCGGCGACATCATTTCCGTGCGCTTCGGCGAGCGCCTCATGCAATACGAGGTCATAACGCTCTCGCAGCACGTCCTAAAGGAGGACGCGCAGGGCATGTACCGCGTGATCGCCGGATGAGAAAATGTTGGGTGGTTGTGCTCGCCGCAGGAAAGGGTACGCGGACGCGCCTTCCCTATAACAAGGTGCTCTACGAATGGGACGGGAAGACGGTTTTGGAACGCACGCTGGACTCGCTCCTGTGCGGCGGACATTTTGATGGCATCGTGATAGCGACGGACGCGGAGGATGAGGAGAAAATCCGCGCCATCGCCGATCGTATGCCGATTCCCTGCATCCTCGCGCGCGGCGGCGATACCCGAACGGCGTCCTGTGCGCGCGCGCTCGAACATGTACCCGAAGACGCTGAAATCATCGCAATTCACGACGCGGCGCGCGCGTTCGTGCCGGAAAGCCTCGTCGCGGCGACGCTCGCATCCGCCGCCGAATACGGCTCGGGCGTGGCATCCACGCGCGTCACGGACACGATAAAGATCGTCGGGGAGGGCGGCTTTGCCGCCTCGACACCCGAGCGCAATACCCTTCGCGCGGTGCAGACGCCGCAGGTGTTTTCCGCGGAGACGATTCGAACCGCCTATCGTAGGGCGGAGGCGGACGGCGTTACTGCGACGGACGACGCATCGCTCGTCGAGCGCTACATCGGCCCCGTGCATCTCGTCGAGACGGAGGACGCGCCAAGAAACATCAAAATCACGCACCGGGAAGACCTTCCCAAAGCGATGCCGTTCCCAAGGACGGGCGTCGGCTACGACGCGCACAGGCTCGTCGAAGGGCGAAAGCTGGTGCTGGGCGGCGTCGAGATTCCCTATGAAAAGGGGCTTCTGGGGCATTCGGACGCGGATGTGTGCGTTCACGCGCTGATCGACGCGCTCTTGGGCGCATCCGCGCAGGGCGATATCGGGCAGCTCTTCCCGGACAGCGATGGGGCATACAAGGGCATTTCCTCGCTGCTGCTGCTCGAAAAAACCATGCAATTCCTGCAAGATAAAGGATATCGATTCCTGTGCTGCGATATTTCAATCGTCGCGCAGAGGCCGAAGCTCGCGCCGCATATTCCGCAGATGCGGCAGTGCATCGCGGATGCGCTTGCCACATCCCTCGGAAACGTCTCCGTCAAGGCGACGACCACGGAGGGCATGGGCTTTGAAGGCGCGGGGGAGGGCATATCCGCCCATGCCGTCGCGACGGTGATTTTAGACACGCAATCGAAGGGAGCAATACTATGACCACAAAACAACGCGCGACCCTAATGGGCATGGCGAATACCATCGATCCCGTGCTCCAAATCGGGAAGGACGGCATCACGGACAACCTCGTCAAGCAGTGCTGGGATGTGCTGGAGGCGAGGGAGCTCATCAAGGTGGTCGTGCAGCGGTACGCGCCGTTCGATAGCACGCGGGAGGCGTGCGATGCGCTTTGCGAAAGGGTGCACGCGGACCCGGTACAGGTGATCGGGTCGCGGTTTGTCATCTATCGGCAGGCGCGCAAGGATTCCAAAATCCGGCTCGAAGACCTTTGATCGGAGGGAACGCGCTTGGCTGTATACGCGATCATGGGCGGCACGTTTGATCCGATTCACGCGGGGCATATCGCCGTCGCGCGCGCGGTGTATAGGGAGTTCAGACCCGAACGTGTGCTGTTCGTTCCCGACGGCGACCCACCGCACAAAATCTGCGGCGCTGCGGGAGAGGATCGGCTGCGCATGATCGAAACCGCGCTGCGGGGCGAAACGGGCATAGTGCCCTGCGACATAGAGATACGGCGCGCGGGGACGACCTATACGGTGGACACGCTGGCGCAGTTGCGAAAAGAGCATCCGCGCGACGCATTCTACTATATCGTGGGTGCGGACACGCTGCGCGTGATCGAGACGTGGAGGAATTTCCCGAGGATTTCCGAGATTCTCGGCGGGATCTTCGTCGTACCGCGCCCCGGCGAGGAAAATGTACGATCCATGGCGGAAGCGCTGCTGAAAAAATATACGCTGGATATTCGTTTTGTCGATATGGCGCCCGTGGACATTTCTTCGACCGTTATCCGCAAGCGCGCTGCGCGGGATATGGACATCACGGGCATGGTGCCGAATGGCGTAGCGCAATACATCGTGAGCAAAAAGCTGTATCGCGACCCGATGATCGAGGCGCTTCGCGGCATTTTGAGCCGCGACAGGTTTCGCCATACGCTCGGCGTTGAGGGCGAAGCCGTCCGCATGGCGCGCGTATTCGGCGCGGATGAAGAAAAGGCTTCGGTCGCCGCGTTGCTTCACGACTGCGCGAAGTGTATGCCGGAAAAGGAAATGCGCGAGATCATCGGGCGAAATCTCGAAGTGCTGATCGAGCCGTATGAAACGGCGCCACAGCTGCTGCACGCCATCGCGGGCGCGGCGCTCGCGTACGAGAAATTCGGCATACGCGACAGAGAAATTCTCTCCGCGATCCGCTGGCACACGACCGGCTGCGGCAATATGTCTATGCTCGACAAAATTATCTATCTCGCGGATACGATCGAACCGAACCGAAGTCCGTTTCCGCAACTGCGCAAGATTCGCCGCCTGTCCGAGACGGATTTGGATGCGTCGGTCATCGAGGCGGCAAAATGCGCGCGGGAATATGTCGCATCGAAGGGACAGACGTTTAACGGCCGCACAAATGCGATGCTTCGGGCGCTAAAAGGCGCAAATTAATACGAATGGGAGGAATACAGATGAAACCCAAGGAACTTGCTCTTGCGATCGCCGAGATTTTGGATTCCAAGAAAGCGGATAAGATCACGATCTTAGAGGTGAACCACTTGACGACCATTGCGGATTATTTCGTGATCGCCTCCGGCTGGAACGCGATTCAGGTTCGTGCGATGGCGGAGGATGTCGAGGACAGGCTCGCCGAGGAGCGGGAGATTCCCCCGCGCCGCAAAGAGGGGCTCAACGAAGGGCGCTGGATCGTCCTGGACTATGCGAGCGTGATCGTGCACATATTCCATCAGGAAGAGCGCGAGTTTTATAACATCGAGCGGCTGTGGATGGACGGCAGCAATCAGGTGCCGTTTGCTGCCGCGCCGCAGGACGAATAAGGGGGCGAAGATCCGTGATACCGACGAGGGAAGAGGCGCTCGCGCTGCTTTTCAAATACAACGAGACGGATGCGCTCATCAAGCACGCCTATGCGGTGGAGGGCGTAATGCGCCGCTTTGCGCGCAATAAGGGCGAGAAAGAGGAGTACTGGGGCATCGCAGGGCTTCTGCACGATTTGGATTACGAAAAATACCCCGATCAGCACTGCACCAAGTCCCTGGAGCTGATGGCGGAGGTGGGTACCGAC